>NZ_JBJLSJ010000045.1:0-36691 GCF_050871975.1 Kineococcus rugosus
CGCGTCCCGGGGGTGGGGCGGGGGCGGTGGGCTGGTCGGACCCCCCCCCGCCCCCCCGCCGGCCCCCCCGGGGGGCGCCCCCGCCCGCCCCCCCCCCTCTCGTCGTCCTCGCGCCGCCGCGCTCAGCCCTCGAACTTGTAGCCCAGCCCCCGCACGGTCACCAGGTACCGCGGGTTGGACGGGTCCGGCTCGATCTTGGCGCGCAGCCGCTTCACGTGGACGTCGAGCGTCTTGGTGTCCCCGACGTAGTCCGAACCCCAGACGCGGTCGATCAGCTGCACCCGCGTCAGGACCCGCCCGGCGTTGCGCAGCAGCAGCTCCAGCAGCTCGAACTCCTTCAGCGGCAGCGGGACCCGCTCACCGCGGACCGTCACCACGTGCCGGTCGACGTCCATCCGGACCCCGCCCGCCTCCACCGTGGTCTGCACCAGGTCCTCCGGCTCGGCGCCGCGGCGCAGGACCGCGCGGACCCGGGCGAGCAGCTCGCGCGAGGAGTACGGCTTGGTCACGTAGTCGTCGGCGCCGATCTCCAACCCCACCACCTTGTCGATCTCGGAGTCCTTCGCGGTCAGCATGATCACCGGCACGCTCGAGCGGGTCCGCAGCTGCCGGCAGACCTCGGTGCCGGGCAGCCCCGGGAGCATGAGGTCCAGGAGCACCAGGTCGGCGCCCGCCTTGTCGAACTCCTCCAGGGCGTCGGGACCGTTCTCGGTGACCGCCACGTCGTAACCCTCCCGCCGCAGCAGGTAGGACAGCGGATCGGAGAACGACTCCTCGTCCTCGACCACCAGGATGCGCGTCACGGTCTGACCTCCAGGGGCGTGTTCGGTGCGGTGCGGCGGTCGACGGCCCTCGTGGCCACCGACGTCGAGGCGGGTTCGGCGGCCGGGTCGTCGCGCCGGTCGGGCTGGGCGTCCGGGTCTGGCAGGCGCAGGGTGAACGTCGACCCCTCGCCCTCGGCGCTCCAGACCTTCACGTCGCCGCCGTGGTTGCCGGCGATGTGCTTGACGATCGAGAGCCCCAGCCCCGTCCCGCCGGTGGAGCGCGAGCGCGCCGGGTCGACCCGGTAGAAGCGCTCGAAGATGCGGTGCAGGTCGGCCTGGCTGATCCCCACGCCCCGGTCGGAGACGGCCAGGTCGATCGTCGGGACCTGCTGGCCCGCGGGCGTGGTCACCACGCGCCCGACCCCCCGCCGCACCTCCACGACGACGCGGCTGCGCTCGGGCGAGTAGGCCAGCGCGTTGTGCACGAGGTTGCGCAGGGCCGTCACCAGCAGCTCCCGGTCCCCGCGCACGTGCAGCCCGCGCTGCCCGGCCACCACGACCTCCGAGCCCCGCTGCTGGGCCAGCGTGCCGACCCGGTCGACGGCCTCGGCGACCAGCTGGTCGACCTCCAGCGTCTCGGGCTGCAGCACCGTCTCGGCGGCCTGCAACCGGGACAGGTCGATGATCTCCTTGACCAGCGCGGTCAGCCGGATGGACTCGCGCCGCATCCGCTTGGCGAAGTGGCGCACCGCCTCGGGGTCGTCGGCGGCGTCCTCCACGGCCTCCGACAGCAGCGACAGCGCGCCGACCGGCGTCTTCAGCTCGTGGCTGACGTTCGCCACGAAGTCGCGGCGCACCGCCTCGATGCGGCGGGACTCGGTGCGGTCCTCCAGCAGCAGCAGCACGTGGTGCGGCCCCAGCGGGGTGACCCGGGCCAGCACGACCGCCGGCGGCCGTCCCAGCCCCGCGCCCAGCTCGACCTCGGTCTCGCGCACCCGGCCGTCGCGGCGGCAGGCGCGGACCATCTCCCGCAGCTGCGCGTCCACCAGCTCCCCCCCGGAGACGACCCCGGTGGCGTAGGAGGCGGCGCTGGCCTTGACGACCTCGTCGTCGGCGGCGAGGACCACGGCCGAGGAGCGCAGCGCCATGAGCACGTCGCTGACGCCCGCGGGCAGCGCCCCGACGGGCGCGGAGTCGCGGGCGGGTGTTCGCTGGAGGCGCTCGGAGAGGCGGAACGCCAGGACGCCGCCGGCGCCGGCCAGGACACCGGCCGCCGCGGCGATCGAGACGGAGACCTCGCCCAGCACCCCACCAGCCTACGGTCGTCGCGGGTGCGCGCTCCGCCGTCGGCGCCCCGCGGCCGCGCCGACCGGGCAGATGTTCACCTGCGGGGGGCCGACCGTTCACCGGGCCCTGGCACCGTGACGGCGGCAGGATGGCCCCGAAGCGTCTCCGCGGGAGCACGGGACGCGCACAGCGACGACCACTGGAGGACCCGTGCGCAACGTGTACCACGACGAACTGAGCGGTCTGGTCGAGACGCTCGTCGAGATGACGCAGCTGGCCGAGTCCGCGATGACCCGCGCGACCACGGCGCTGCTGGACGCCGACCGCGAGCTGGCCGAGTCGGTCATCTCCGCCGACCGGCGCATCGACGACCTGCAGCGCGACCTGGAGGAGCGGGCCGTCGACGTCCTGGCCCGCCAGTCGCCCGTGGCGACCGACCTGCGGGTGGTCGTGACCGCGCTGCGGATGAGCTCGAGCCTGGAGCGCATGGGCGACCTGGCCCGGCACGTCGCCAAGCTCGCGCGGCTGCGCTACCCCGACGCCGTCGTCCCGGCGGAGCTGCGCAGCACCGTGCTGGAGATGGGCCAGGTGGCCGAGCGGATCGTCGCCAAGGCCGGCAGCGTCATCGCCACCCGGGACGTGCACCTCGCGGCCGAGATGGAGGTCGACGACGACGAGATGGACCGCCTGCACCGGCAGGTCTTCGAGCAGTTGCTGGCCCGCACGTGGAACCACCCCACCGAGGTCGCGGTCGACCTCACCCTGTGCAGCCGCTACTACGAGCGGTTCGCCGACCACGCCGTCTCGGTGGCCAAGTCCGTCCTCTTCCTGGTGACCGGTTCCCGGGACGAGGACGTTGTCGCGCAGCGGGTCTGAGATCGTCGCGGGCCCGGGGCCGGGTGTAGCGTCGACGGGGTGATCACCCCGCGCGCGGCCCCGGTCGCGCTCTGGTGCGCGCTGGGGGCGGGTGCGCTGCTGGCGGCGTGCGGCGCGGACGGGTCCCCCGACCCCGCCCCCACGACGACCACCACCACCCCGACGGCCACCGCCGCGAGCAGCACCCCCCCGGCGAGCCCCACCAGCTCCGGTCCCGCCTTCGACTGCACCACCGTCCGCTCCGCGCAGGACGCCCTCGACGACGCCTACGCCGCCGAGCTGGACGCGCTGGGCGTCGAGCGCGGGGACCCGCAGGCGCAGTCGGTGTTCACCGTCGTCACCACCACCGAGGGCCCGGAGTACTACGCGGCCGTCCTGGCGGCCGCTCCCCCGGGGTCGCTGCCGGACGCGCAGGTCGTCCTCGACTACTACACGCGGCTCGCGACGCAGGTCGGCGCGCTCGACCCCGGCACCACCGACGACCTGCCCGGGGCGATGACCGCCATCGACGACGCGGCGGTCGTGGTCAACCCGGACCCGGCCGCGGCGACGGCCGTCGTCGCGGCCCAGGAGCGGCTGCAGGCGGCCGTGGAGCGCGACTGCGCAGGCTCGACGCCCACGCAGTCGGCCACGCAGACGGCCACGCAGTCCCCGTCGCCCTCCGGCACGGTGACGACCTCGCCGGACGCCGCGGGCTAGCGCACCAGGTCGGCCAGGACCCGCGCCGACGCCACGGCCGCCGCCCCCTGGTCGAAGTCCCACGCGCGCGCGGGCCCGCCCGACGCCTTGCGGCGCAGCGGTCCGGGGTCGGCGAGGAAGGCCAGCACCGCGTCGGCCAGGGCCGCCGGGTCCTCCACGGGCACCAGGTCGCCGATCTCGCCGTCGCGCAGCACGTACCGCGGCCCCGTCGGGCAGTCGGTGGCGATCACGGGGGTGCCGTGGGCCAGGGCCTCGAGCAGGACCAGGCTGCCGTTGCCCTCGTAGCGGGAGGACAGCACGAACAGGTCCGCCCCCGCGAGCCGGTTCTGCAGGTCGTCGACGTGACCGGCGAAGTCGACGCGGTCGGCGATCCCGAGCAGGTCGGCGCGGGCGCGCAGGTCGGCGTCGAGCTCCCCCGCCCCGACCAGGACGAGCTCGACGTCACCGCCGGCCGAGACCACCCGGGCCACGGCGTCCAGCAGCACGTCGAAGCCCTTCTGGTCGGCCAGCCGGCCGGCCGACACGATCCGCGTGCGACCGCTCGCGGAGCGGACGGGGCCGCCGGTCCGGGCGACCTTCTCCACGGTGCCCGCGACGTCGATGCCGACGTCGACGGAGTGGATGCGCTCGGGCGCGACGCCGACCTCGCGCACGTCGGCGACCAGCCCCGGGGAGACGCAGATCGCCGCGTCGACGCGCTGGTGGACCTGCGTCAGCAGCGGCCGCAACCGGGCCGGGGTCCAGGCGGCGACCGCGCGCGGCAGCGAGCTCTGCACGAGGACGACGAAGGGCTTGCGCGCGATCCGGGCGGCCAGCCACCCGATCAGCAGCCCGTAGCCGACCTCGCTGCCGGAGACCACCACGTCGGCCCGCCGGACCTGCCGGAGGGTGTTGACCAGGATCCGCGGCGCGGAGCTGCGGAAGCGCCGCACCCGGTCGCTGCCCCAGCGCAGGTCCAGCTCCTCGGAGGGGGTGAACATCGGGCCGTCCGGCGCGACGTCCTCCAGGACCAGGAACCGCACCCGGGCCCCGAGGTCCTGCCAGCGCCGCGCGAGGTCGGCCGAGACCCGCAGGCCGCCGTTGTCGCGCAGGGCGCCCTCGACGACCAGGACCCGGGGTCCGGGGGCGGCCAACTCAGCGGCCCTGGTTCGCCACCGCCGCCGCGGCGGCGGCGGCCGCGGCCGGGTCGAGGTACTCCCCGCCCGGCACGAGCGGGCGCAGGTCGGCGTCGAGCCGGTACACCAGCGGGATGCCGGTGGGGATGTTCAGCCCGGCGATGTCGGTGTCGGAGATGCCGTCGAGGTGCTTGACCAGCGCGCGCAGCGAGTTGCCGTGCGCGGCGAGCAGGACGGTCTTGCCGGCCCGCAGGTCGGGGACGACCTCCTCGGTCCAGTACGGCAGCATCCGGCGCACCACGTCGGCCAGGCACTCGGTGCGCGGGGCGTCCGCGCCCAGGTCGGCGTAGCGCGGGTCGGCGTCCTGGGAGAACTCCGAGCCGACCTCGATGGCCGGCGGCGGGGTGTCGTAGGAGCGGCGCCACAGCATGAACTGCTCCTCGCCGAACTCGGCGAGCGTCTGCTTCTTGTCCTTGCCCTGCAGCGCCCCGTAGTGGCGCTCGTTCAGCCGCCAGGAGCGCTTCACGTCGATCCAGTGCCGGTCGGCCGCGTCGAGGGCCAGGTGCGCCGTCGTGATGGCCCGGCGCAGCAGGGAGGTGTGGACGACGTCCGGCAGGACGCCGGCCTCGACGAGGAGCCTCCCGCCCGCCGCCGCCTCGGCCCGACCCTTCTCCGACAGGGCCACGTCGACCCAGCCGGTGAACAGGTTCAGGGCGTTCCACTCGCTCTCGCCGTGCCGCAGGAGGACGAGGGTGTGCGCCGCTTCGCTCATGGTCGAACCTTACCGAGCCTGCCCGGCGCGCTCGGCGAGCGCCCGGGCGTAGACGTCCAGGGTGGCCTCGGCGGTGGCCCCCCAGCCGAACCCGGTGGCCCGCCGCGCGGCCCGCTCCCCCATCGCGGCCCGGCGCGCGGGGTCGTCGAGCAGACCGGCCAGCGCGCGGGCCCACGTGCGCGGGTCGTGGTCGGGGACCAGCACGCCGGTGCCCGAGAGCGGGTCGTCGTCGACGGCGACCCGCAGGCCGCCGACGGCCGCGGCGACCACGGGCGTCCCGCACGCCTGGGCCTCCAGGGCGACCAGCCCGAAGGACTCGTTGTACGAGGGGACGGCGACGAGGTCGGCGGCGCGGTAGTGGTCGGCGAGCTCGGCGCGGGGGGTCGGCGGGGACAGCCGCACGACGTCGTCCAGGCCGAGGTCGTGGACGAGCTCGGCCAGCGACCGGGGGTGCGCCGTGCCGGACCCGCTGGGCCCGCCGAGCACGACGACGCGCAGCCGCTCCCGGCGCCACGGCTGCTCGCGCAGCAGGGCGGCGGCGGCCCGCACCAGCAGGTCGGGGGCCTTCAGCGGCTGGATGCGGCCCACGAACAGCAGCACGTCGGCGTCGGCGGGCAGCCCCAGCCGCCGCCGGGACGCGGCCCGGCCCGGCTCGGGGGTGAAGGTGGCCAGGTCCACGCCGGGCGGGACGACGACGACCTTGGCGGGGTCGGCGCCGTACAGGGTCAGCAGGTCCTCGCGCTCGGCGCCGGTGTTCGCGACGACGCGGTCGGCGGCGTCGACGACCTGCTGCTCGCCGATGACCCGGCCCGCCGGCTCGGGGGCGTCGCCCTCGGCCAGCGCCGCGTTCTTGACCTTGGCCATGGTGTGCATCGAGTGCACCAGCGGTACGTCCCAGCGGTCGGCCGTCAGCCACCCGACCTGCCCGGAGAGCCAGTAGTGCGAGTGCACGACGTCGTAGTGGTCCTCGGCGTGCCGGGCCCCGGCCTGCAGGACGCCCGCGGTGAAGGCGCACAGCTGCCCCGGCAGGTCCTCCTTGGCCAGCCCCTCGTACGGCCCGGCCGCGACGTGCCGCACCCGGACGCCGCCGGCCCCGCCGGGGTCCTCGACGACGGGGGGCTGGTCGGAGGCCGTGCGGCGGGTGAAGACCTCCACCTCGACGCCGCGGCGGGCGAGCTGGCGGGCCAGCTCCAGGACGTAGACGTTCATGCCGCCGGCGTCGCCGGTGCCCGGCTGGGCCAGCGGGGACGTGTGCACCGACAGCATCGCCACCCGTGACACCCGGTGTGTGGTGTCGCGCACGCACTGCCTCCCCGTGACGCTAGGTCCTGACGTCGTAGTGTCCCGACGTGCCCCGGCAGTCTGCCTCCCGAGTCCGCAGCGGCGTCCCGGGGGTGGCGGCCGTCGGTGCGGTGACCCGCGGCACGACGGGGCCGGACCGGTTGCGCCGGGTGGAGCGCTGGCTCGCGCAGACGCAGGCCGCCCGGCTGCGCCGCGCGGCCGACCCCCTCGTGGTGGACCTGGGCTACGGCGCCTCGCACGTCACCGTCACCGACCTGCAGCGGTGGCTGCGCCGGGTCCGTCCCGACGTGCGCGTCGTGGGGCTGGAGATCGCCCCCGAGCGGGTCGCGGCGGCGCGGGCCGCGCTGGCCGGGGTGGCGGGCGCCCCGGAGTTCGCCGTGGGCGGCTTCGAGGTCCCCACGGCGGGCGACCCGGTGCTCGTGCGGGCGTTCAACGTGCTGCGCCAGTACGAGTCGGACCAGGTGGAGCGGACGTGGGAGCTGCTGCGCTCGCGGCTGGCGCCGGGCGGGGCGCTGGTCGACGGGACGTGCGACGAGCTGGGCCGGCGCTCGACGTGGGTGTGCCTGGAGCGCGAGGCGGGCCCGGTGTCGCTGACGGTCTCGGTGCGGCTGGCGGGGCTGCCGGCCCCCTCGGCGGTGGCCGAGCGGCTGCCGAAGGTGCTCATCCACCGCAACGTGCCCGGCGAGGGGGTCCACGACCTGCTGCGCGCGGCGGACGCGGCGTGGGCGCGGGCGGCGCCGGTGGGCACGTTCGGCGTCCGGCAGCGCTGGATCGAGACGTGCCGCGAGCTGTCCCGGGACTGGCCGGTGCTGGACGGGCCGTCGCGCTGGCGCCTGGGCGAGCTGACGGTGGGCTGGGCGTGCGTGGCCCCCGGCCGGGTGGGACCGTCCGGTCGGGCATGATCGGTCGACGCCGGGGCGGGTCGCGGCGGGTCGGTCGGGGTCGAGGGGGACGCGTGGCACGTGGCACACCGCCGGGGGCGCGGCCGACGATCCGCGACATCGCGCGGGTGGCGGGGGTCTCGAAGGCGTCGGTGTCGTACGCGCTGAACGACCTGCCCGGGGTGTCGGAGGCGACCCGCGCGCGCGTGCGGGCCACGGCGACCGAGCTCGGCTGGCGGCCCAGCGCGGCGGCGCGGTCGCTGTCGAAGGCGCGCGCCGGGGCGATCGGGCTGGCCGTGGCGCGCGACGTCCGGCTCCTGGAGGAGGAGCCGTACTACATGCGGTTCGTCGCCGGTCTGGAGAGCGTCCTGGCCCGCGAGGGCTTCTCGCTGCTGCTGACGGTCGTCCCGGACGCCGGGGCGGCGGTGCGGGTGCTGCGGGACTGGTGGGGCGAGCAGCGGGTGGACGGCGTCGTCCTGACGGACCTGCTGGTGGACGACCCGCGGGTGGACCTGGTCGCGGAGCTGGGGATCCCGTGCGCGGTGCGCGGCGGGATCGACGACCGGCTGCCCGCGGGGGGCGCCCTGGCGCTGACGGTGGAGACGGAGCGGCAGGCGGTCGCGGAGGTCGTGGAGCACCTCCTGGCGCAGGGGCACACCCGCCTGTGCCGGGTGAGCGGTCCGCGGCAGTTCCTGCACACCCGGCGGCGCGACACCGCGTGGCGGGAGGTGACCCGCTCGGCGCTGGGGGCGGCGGCGCCGGTCGTGGAGGCCGACTACACCTCCGCGGGCGGGCTGGCCGCGACGCGGGACCTGCTCGCGGGGGCGCGACCCCCGACGGCGGTCGTGTACGACAACGACGTGATGGCCGCCGCGGTCGTCGCCGAGCGGGAGGCGCTGGGGGTGCGGGTCGGGGCGGAGTTCGCCGTGGTCGCCGGGGAGGACTCCATGCTGTGCCGGCTGGCGAGCCCGGCGATCAGCTCCTCGTGCCGCGACGTGGTGGCCGACGGGGCCCGCAGCGCCCGGTCGCTGCTGGACGCGGTGGCGGGCCGGGCCGGGGAGGCGTCGGTGGCCGAGCCGCGGCGGTTCGTGGCGCGGGCGAGCTCGACGCGGCGCTGAGGCGCCGGCGGGTCGGGCCCCGAGCGGGTCAGGCCTCGAGCAGGATCGTGGTGGGCCCGTCGTTGACGAGCTCGACGGCCATGTCGGCCCCGAACCGGCCGGTCTGCACGCGCAGCCCGTGCCCGCGCAGCGCGTCGGCGACGGCGTCGACGAGGGGTTCGGCGACGGGCCCGGGGGCGGCGGCGTTCCAGGTGGGGCGCCGGCCCTTGCGGGTGTCGGCGTAGAGGGTGAACTGGCTGACGAGGAGCACGGGGGCGTCGACGTCGGCGGCGGCCCGTTCCCCGCGCAGGATGCGCAGCTGGGCGACCTTGCGGGCGACGAGCTCGACCTGGGCGGGACCGTCGTCGTGGGTGGCGCCGAGCAGGACGAGCAGGCCGGGCTCGTCGAGCGCTCCGACGACCTCGTCGCCGACGGTGACGCGGGCGCGGGTGACGCGCTGGACGACGGCCCTCACGGGGTGCTCCTCTGCTGGTCCGTCCGGGTGGGACGGGTGTGTCGATGTGGTGGGCGCCTGGGTGGACACCGGCTGAACGCCGCCCGGCGGGGAGGTGGCCGACCTACGATCGGACGGTGCTGCAGACCCTGCTCGACGCGCCCGTGGTGATCCCGGTGACCCTGCTGGCGCTCGGTGTCTGCGCCCTCGGGGCGCTGTGGCGGCCGCGGGTGGACTCCGCGGTGGTGCTGGGGCTGCTGGCGGCGATCTGGACCCGGGTGAACCAGCCGGTGGAGGGGCGGGTCCTCTACAGCTGGACCCGGGACCGGGGCTTCACCGAGGCCGACCTGATCTCGGTGGCCGCCCTGCTGGTCGTGGGCGTCACGCTGGTGCGCTGCGCGTGGCGCGGGGTGCACTCGCTGGCGCACCGGGGCGGGCGGACGGGCGGGCTGCCCGCCCGCTGACCTCACCAGGGGCCGTACGGGCCCTGGTTGCCGCGGTCGTCGCGGCGGCGGGGACCGCCGCCGTACCCGCGGACGGCGGGGCGGACGTCGGCGAGGTAGACGGCGGCCCCCACGACGCCGAGGACCCCGAAGATCCCCAGCACGGAGAACACCGACACGAACCCGACGGCGGTGGCGACGGCGGTGATGGCGAGCCAGAAGTTCTTGGTCCGCTTGCCGGCCGCGACGAACGCCGCGGCCGGGCGCCGGGCGCAGTCGATCAGCGCCCACACTTCCAGGCCCAGGGCCGCGATCCCCAGGATCAGCAGGACGCCGTACTGCAGGTTGTTCACCAGGTCCACCACACTGGAACTCTACGGCCGGACGGGCCGCCGGGTTCCGCGTTCGGCCTCCTGCCGGGTCAGCAGGTCGCCCAGCCGGGCGTACCCGGCCCGTTCGGCGTCCGCGGCGGCGCGGGGCGCGGGCGGGCGCCAGTCGTCGTCGGCGAGCCGGGCGCGGGCCTCGGCGACGGCGAGCAGGCCGCTGCGCAGCCCGTGCGGGTCCTGGGCCCGGCCGAGCGCGTCGAGGGCGCCGTCCAGGGCGTGCCGGGCCCGGGCGTTGCGCACGAGCAGCGCGACGCCGACCGCGACCGCGATGCCGACCACGGTGTCGCCGACGCGGTCCAGCACGAGCCGCTCGACGCCGGTCCCGGTGGCGCCGACGCGGGTCAGGAGCAGGGACAGGCTGGTGATGGCGACGGTCCCCAGGGCGTGGTTGCGGGGCATGCACAGCTCGACGGCGAACATGCACGCCGCGGTCAGCAGCCACAGCCGCACGTCGCCGGTGGCCAGGGGGACGAGGACGGCGGCCACGCCGACCCCGACGACGGTGCCCGCCGCGCGCTGCAGGGCGCGCTGGACGGTGATCCCGGCGGAGGGGGCCTGCAGGGCGGCGGCGGCCCCGACCGCGGCCCAGTAGACGTGCCCGAGGCCGCAGGCGGCGGCGAGCAGGACCGCGGCGACGCAGGCGATCCCCACGCGCAGGGCGGGGACGGCGAGGGCGCCGGGGGCGCGCAGCGCGGCCAGGACCCGGCGGCGCGGCCAGGCGGGCGCGGTGTGGGCGGGACCGGCGGGGGCCGGCGGCAGGGGGCGGCGGCCGTCGAGCAGCGGCAGGAGCACCCGCAGCGGGCGCTCCGCGGCCCGGCCGCCGGTGTGCAGGAGGCGCTCGGCGTGGGCGAGCCAGTCGCCGAGCGGGGAGGCGCCGCGGGGGCCGAGCACCGCCCAGGCGGCGTCCACGGCCACCACCGCGCGGTGGCGGGCGGTGGGGTCCTCGCGGGCGTCGAGGACGGCCAGGGCGGCGCGGCGGACGGCGTGGCGCTCGGGGCCGTCGGGGCGCCACAGCCCGGCGGCGCAGGACAGCGCGACGGCGAACGCGGCGCAGGCGACGGTGACCGCGGCGACGGCGGGCAGGTCGGCGGCGCGCAGCGGTTCCGCGCCGAGGGTCCCGGCGGCGAAGACGGGGATGAGCCCGGCGGGCGGGCCGGTGCGCACGGCGTCGGTGACGAACTTGGCGACCGCGGCCACGACGGCGACGACGGCGGCGGGGACGGCGACGTCGGCCCACCCGGTCAGCGGCAGCGCGGCGGCGCCGGCCCCGGCGAGGACGGCGAGGGTGAGCCCGAGGCCGGTCCAGGCCTGGGTGCGCCAGCGGCGGGCGTAGGACTCCGAGCGCCCGTAGAGGTTGGCCATGGCGCCGAAGGTCGCCGGGGCGGCCAGCAGCGGGGTGCCGGCGGCGAGGGTGGCGGCCAGGGGGATCCCGAGGGCGAGGGTCGCGACGGCGGCCGACCACCACGGGTGCGGGCCGGGGGCGATCCGCGACCACCCGCGGACGGAGCGGTGCAGGTGCGCGCGGAGACTCACCCCATGACCTTAACAGGTGTTTCACCTGCGAAGGATCAGTCGGTACGCTCCCCCGGTGGACCCTTCCGACCCCGCCGACCGCCCGGACGTCGTCGACGTCGCCCGCCGCGAGTGGGCGGCGGTGCACCCGGACCTGGACACCTCGACGATGGCCCTGACGGGCCGGCTGCGGCTGGTCGCGGCGGCCCTGGCGCGCGCCACCGACCCCGTCGTGCGCGCCGAGGGCCTCACACGCCCGGAGTTCGACGTGCTCTCCGCGGTCCGCCGCGCCGGGCGCACGCCCCTGACCCCGACCGGCATCGCCGCGGTCACGCTGTCCTCCGGCGCCGCCACCACCAAGCGGCTGGACCACCTGACGGCGGTGGGCCACCTCCAGCGCACGCCCGACGAGCGCGACGGGCGGGTCACGCGGCTGTCCCTGACCCCCGCGGGCACCGCCCTGGTGGACCGGCTGCTGCCGCGCGTGCTGGAGGCCGAGGCCGCGTTCGCCGCGGTGCTCGGCCCCGAGCGGGAGGCGGCGACCGCGCAGGCGCTGAAGACCCTGCTGGGCCACCACCCGGCCTGAGGCGCGGGGCTCAGCGCGCTGGGGCTCACCGCGAGGAGCGCAGCGCGTCCTCGACCGACACGACACCGTCGCGGTAGCGCCGGGTGATCTCGTCCGTGCAGGCGTCCATGGCCTCCTGCACGCGGTGCCGGTCCGCCGACAGCTCCTGCTCCAGGGACACCAGGCGGGCGCGGGCCGCGGCGAGCTGGGCGTCGTCCATGGCGGTCAGGTCGGACAGGTGCGGGTCGGCGACGGCGAGCTCGGCGCGGCGCCGGTGCTCCCCCACGCGCGAGGGCTCGACCGAGGTGAAGCGGCCCATGCCGTGGTCGGTGCGCCGGGGGTCGGCCAGGACGTCGGTGAGCTTGGCGACCAGCTCGGCGTCGGAGCGGGCGTGCCGCACGTCGGGCGCGCCGTCCGACCCGGCGCGCCGGTCCTCCTCGGCCCCCAGCAGGTCCAGGCGCCCCTGGATGAGCCGCCGGGCGTAGGAGAGGTCGGCCTCCTCCTGCTCGGCGGTCGTGCGGTGCTCGCGCAGCGTCTCGAGGTCCATGTCCTGCAGCCCGGCGAGGAAGTCGGGGGCGAGGACCTTGTCCAGCGCGCGCCGCCCACCGGCCTGGTACCCGCTGACCTGCTCGTCCATGACGGCCTCCCCCGACTCGAATCCACCCAGTGCACGCGCGCGATCACGTAGCGTGCGCTCCGGAGAGTATGACCCACCCGTTCCCGGAACGGCAGGGTCCCGGGGCGCGCGGGCGCGCCTCAGGGGGCGACGACGACCTCCTGCGCGGCGGCGATCCGCCGCGGCACGGCCCCCTCGCTGCC
Source organism: Kineococcus rugosus (assembly GCF_050871975.1). NCBI lineage: Bacteria > Bacillati > Actinomycetota > Actinomycetes > Kineosporiales > Kineosporiaceae > Kineococcus > Kineococcus rugosus. The sequence continues at coordinate 12,973 of NZ_JBJLSJ010000045.1, forward strand.
CGACCCCGCGACGGCGAACAGCTCCGCGTCGACCGGCAGCGACCGCTTGACGACCGCCAGCGCGACCGGGCCCAGCTCGTGGTGGCGGGCGGCCGTGGTGACCAGCCCGACCCGGCGGTCGGCGTGCACGACCTCGTCGCCGTGGGCGGGCAGGTCGTGCGAGGAGCCGTCCAGGTGCAGCAGCACCAGCCGGCGCGGCGGGCGGCCGAGGTTGTGGACCTTCGCGACGGTCTCCTGCCCGCGGTAGCAGCCCTTGTGCAGGTGCACGGCCGTCCGCAGCCAGTCCAGCTCGTGCGGGATGGAGCGCTCGTCGGTCTCCAGCCCGAACCGGGGCCGCCACGCCTCCACGCGCAGGGCCTCGCTCGCCCAGGTCCCCGCGAGCCGGCGCCCGTCCACCGCCGCGACGAGCCCGCCGCGCGGCACGAGGACCTCGCGCCAGGCCCGCTCGGCGCCGGGGTGCTCCAGCGTGGACACGGCGGCGTAGCTGGCGGTGTCGGCCGTCCCGCCCTCGTTCGCGGGGGTGGCACCGGGCCACGGGTCGACCCAGACCGGCCCGGCGGAGCTGACGTCGGACCGGCTCGGCTCCCCCAGGACGGCGTACTGCGCGCTCACGTCCGCGATCTCCACGCGCAGCATGAACCGCATGCGCTCCAGCCAGGTCCGCAGCGCGTCGACCGCCCCGGGCTCGACGGTGATCCAGGCGGCCTCCCCGTCGTCCACGAGGTGCAGCGCGTGCTCGACGCGGCCCGTGGGGCTCAGCACGAGCGTCTCGGTCGAGGTCCCGGCGGGCAGCCCGGTCAGGGCCTGGGTGGTGATGCTGTGCAGCCACGACAGCCGGTCCGGGCCGCTCAGCCGCAGGACGCCGCGGTGCGACAGGTCGACGACGGCCTCGCCGCGCACCAGGGCGCGCTGCTCGGCGTGCGGGTCGCCGTAGTGCCAGGCGACCCCGGCGTCGGGGCCCTCGGCGGCCACCGCCCCCGGCGCGTCGAGCAGCGGGGAGCGCCGGCCGGGCGCGGGGGTCCCGGGGGGTGTCTGGGTGGGCGTGGTCACGGGCGTACCTCCTGGTCGGCGCGGCAGACCGCGCACCGGCCCCGCAGGGCCAGGTGCCCGGTGTCGACGGCGAACCCGTCGCGGGTCAGGACCTCCGCGGCCATCTCGCGGGCGGGCCCGGCGTCGGTCTCGGCGACGGCGCCGCACCCGTCGCAGACCAGGTGCAGGTGACCGCCGTGCTCCACCGCGGAGAACGACGGGACCCGCCGGTCGATCTGGGTGCGGGCCACGAGCCCGACCTCCTCCAGGACCGCGAGCGCCCGGTAGACGGTCGAGGGGTCCACCCCGGCGGAACCGTCGCGGGGCGCGAGGTGTTCCGCGACGTCCTCGGCGCTGGCGTGCCCGAGCGCGCGGACGGCCTCGAGGATCCGCCCGCGCTGGGGGGTCAGGCGCAGGCCGCGCGCGTGCAGCACCTCGCCGAGGTCCACGGGTGCGCTCAGCCCTCCGCGACGCGCTTGAGCCGAGCCGAGGCGTAGCTGCGCAGCGGGTGGCCCTCGAGGGTCACGTCGAGCGCCCAGAGCAGGTCGCCCTCGACGAGGCCGTACATGCGGGTGCCGGCGGTGTACTCGTGGGCCGTGGTCGTGCGGGCCACCACGTCGGTCGACAGGTCGATGCGCGGGCCGCGGGCGGTCCCGGCGAGGATCTCCACGACCCCCGTCGGGTGGGTCAGCAGGACCTCCAGCTCGACCGGGCGCGGGCCGTCGGCGGGCGCGGGGCTGTCGAGGTCGACCGGCTGGGGCCGCCAGTACCCGGTCTCGACGTCGAGGGGGTCGGTGGTGTTCCCGTCCTCGTCCAGCGCCCACGTGGTGGAGGTGTAGCTGAGGAAGTCGCGGCCGTCGTGGGTGAACTCGACGACCTGGCCGAAGCGGGTGTCGGTCTCACCGCGGGCGGGGTGCCCGAGGACGCCGGCGCCCTCCCAGCGGCCGATCAGCCACGACAGCGGGACGAGGGCGAGCGGGGTGTCGGTGCGCAGCGGGAGCGCCACGGGTCAGCGCTGACCCTGGAAGAGGCGGTACACCACGTAGCCGGCGAACCACGTGATGACCAGGCTCACCACGATGAGCAGGACGAGGAAGAAGACTTCGAGGGCGTGCACGTCCCGAGCCTACCGGCCCACCCCCCGACGGCACCGTGGACGTGGGGCGTCTCACGCCGCCACCGGCGGTTCAGAGCAGCAGCCGGCCCACGAGGTAGGCGCCGCCGCCGGCGAGCGCGAGGGGGGCGGCGGCGACGGCCAGCGCGGCCGGCACGGTGCGCGCCGCGGGCAGCCGCGACGACAGGGCGCGCCAGGCCGAGACCAGGACGCCGGCGCCGACGCCGGCGACGATCCCGGCGGCGGCCCACCGCCCCTCCGAGACGATGCCGCCGCCGCCCAGGACCACCACGAGCACGCCCGCCAGCCAGCCCGCGGCCCCGCCGACGAGGAGGTTGACCGGGCCCACGACGCGCAGCGGCCACGACGTGGCCGACACGGCGGCGGTGGCGACGACGGCCGCGAGCACCACGGGGGCCAGGGTCGCCCCCGCGTACGTGGAGGGCACGGCGATCCAGGCCGAGCCCAGGACGACGACGGCCTGCCCGGCCACGGCCGCGGTGACGGACTCCACGAGGCGGGGCCGCCCGTCGCGCCGCAGCAGCTGGTGGGTGAAGGCGGCCAGCAGCGCCAGGGCCGCCACCGCCGGCGCGTGCCCCAGGACCCCGGCGACCTCGGTGCCGCGGGCCCGCGCGGAGACGACCGCGGCGGTGGTGGCGGCGGCCGCGGCGACGGTGACCAGGGCCAGCAGGGCGGTGGTGCCGCGCCGGGCGGGCAGGTCGAGCAGGTCGGGCCAGCCGACGGCGACCAGCGCCCCGACCAGCACGACGGCCGGCAGCAGCACCCAGGGACCGCCGAAGGACGCCAGGCCCAGCAGCCCGGCCAGCGCGAAGGTGGCCGTGGCCGTCGCCGACGGGCTCACGTGGTCCCCCGTCCGCACCCGGGGTCGGTACCGCTCACCGGGTGATCCTCGCAGAAGCGGGGACCGCCGACCCGGGTGGTCCCGGTCGGTTCCGCGACACACGTAGGCTGACCCCCGTTATCCTGCAGGCCTCGTGGGTCGACCCTGCACCGCTCGTGGCCGTGGGCCGTGGCCCACTCGTGGACGGACGGAGGGCAGGACAGCGGGTGGCCCAGATCCTCGTCTTGACGAACGCGCTCACCCCCTCGACGGACGTGCTGCCGGCGCTGGGGCTGCTGCCCCACAGCGTCCGGGTGCTGCCGGCGGAGGCCTCCGTGCTGGTGGACGGCCCGACCGCGGACGCCGTCCTCGTCGACGGTCGCCGTGAGCTGGCCGCCGCCCGGTCCCTGTGCCGGCTGCTGCGCACGACCGGCCTGTCGCAGCCGCTGCTGCTGGTCGTCACCGAGGGCGGGATGGCGGTGGTGGCCGCCGACTGGGGCGCCGACGACGTCCTGCTGGACTCCTGCGGCCCGGCCGAGCTCGACGCCCGGCTGCGGCTGGCGGCCGGGCGCCTGCGCCGCCCCGTCGAGGACCCCGAGGCGGGGGCCCAGGGCGAGATCCGCGCCGGCGACGTCGTCATCGACGAGGCGGCGTACTCGGCCCGCGTCCGCGGCCGCCAGCTGGACCTGACCTACAAGGAGTTCGAGCTCCTCAAGCACCTGGCCCAGCACCCCGGGCGCGTCTTCACCCGGGCCCAGCTGCTGCAGGAGGTCTGGGGGTACGACTACTTCGGCGGCACCCGCACGGTCGACGTCCACGTCCGCCGGCTGCGGGCCAAGCTGGGCGCCGAGCACGAGAACGCCATCGGCACCGTGCGCAACGTCGGCTACCGGTTCGTCTCGGCCGGCCGCGACCTCGACGACGGCCTGTCCCTGGACGCGCCGCCGGCCGCGGACCCGGCCGACGACGTGGACGTGCGGGCGGCCGGCACCGACCCGGCGCACCGCCGGTGACCGGGCCCGCCGCGCGGGTCGCCCGGGAGGAGCTGGACGCGCGCACCCGCGAGGACGTCCTGGCGCTGGCGGCCGCGGCCTCGCGCACTGACGGGGCGACGTCGCTGTCCGAGGACGCCGTCCTGCGCCTGGAGCGCGGGCGCCCCGCCGTGCACCACCTGCTGGCCCGCGACGGGGGCGCGCTCGTCGGCTACGCGCAGCTGGCCACCGCCGGGGACGGCTTCGAGGGCGAGCTGCTCGTCGACCCCGCGCACCGGCGGCGCGGGCACGGGACCGCGCTGCTGGCCGGGACCGAGGCGCTCGCCGCCGGCCGCGACGTGCGTCTGTGGTCGCACGGGGACACCCCCGGGGCCGCCGCGCTGGCCGCGCGCCGGGGCTGGGCGCGGGTGCGGGAGCTGCTGCGGATGGAACGTCGCGCGGCCGGCCTGGTGGACCTGCCGGTGCCCGACCTGCCGCCGGACGTGCGGGTGCGCCCGCTGGTGCCCGGCGCCGACGACGACGCGTGGGTCGCGCTGAACGCGGCGGCGTTCGCCACGCACCCCGAGCAGGGCCGCTGGACGGCGCAGGACCTGCGCGCGCGGTACGCCGAGGACTGGTTCGACCCCTCGCTGCTGCTGCTGGCCGAGGCGGCCGCCGGGCCGGTCGGGTTCTGCTGGATGAAGGTCGAGGACGGCGCCGGGGAGCTGTACGTCCTGGGCGTCAGCCCGGCGCGGGCCGGGGCGGGGCTGGGCCGGGCGCTGCTGGTGCGGGGGCTGCGGGCGGTCGCCGGTGCGCTGCCCCCGTCCGCGACCGTCGACCTGTACGTCGACGGCGACAACGCGCCCGCCGTGCGGCTCTACACCCGCCTCGGTTTCGGGCGCGCGGCGGTCGACGTGCAGTACGCCTCCCCGGCCGCCGCAGGGGCCCGCTGAGCGTTCACCGGCCGTTCGCGGCCCGGCGGGCGCCCGCCGCTGCGGGAGGGTCGCGGCCGGTGGCAGACTGATCGTCATGACGGCCACCAGCCCCCTCCCCGCTGTGTCACCGGTCGAGGAGACCGTCGAACTCCCCGAGGACCGCTTCGCGGACCGCGAGGTGTCGTGGCTGGCCTTCAACGAGCGCGTGCTGCAGATGGCCGAGGACCCGGACACGCACCTGCTCGAACGGGCCCGCTTCCTGTCGATCTTCGCGAACAACCTCGACGAGTTCTTCATGGTCCGCGTCGCGGGCCTGAAGCGGCGGATCGCGACGGGGCTGGCGGTGACCGCGGCCAGCGGCCTGGAACCGCGCGAGGTCCTCAACGAGATCTCGGTGCGCGCCCACGAGCTGACCGAGCGCCACGCGAACGCGTTCCTGGAGTCGGTGCGCCCGGCGCTGGCCGAGGCCGGCATCACGATCGTGCGCTGGGACGAGCTGGCGCACGGCGAGCAGGTACGGCTGCACGGGTTCTTCCGCGACCAGGTGTTCCCGGTCCTGACGCCGCTGGCCGTCGACCCGGCGCACCCGTTCCCGTACATCTCGGGGTTGTCGCTGAACCTGGCCGTGGTGGTGCGCAACCCCACGACGGACAAGGAGCACTTCGCCCGCGTCAAGGTGCCGCCGCTGCTGCCGCGCTTCGTGGCGGTGGAACCGGCCGACGGCGCCGACCCGCGCTCGGCGCGCTTCGTCCCGCTGGAGGACGTGATCGCCGTGCACCTGGACCAGTTGTTCCCGGGCATGGAGGTCGTGCAGCACCACACGTTCCGCGTCACCCGCAACGAGGACCTCGAGGTCGAGGAGGACGACGCGGAGAACCTCCTGCAGGCGCTGGAGAAGGAGCTCCTGCGCCGCCGGTTCGGTCCCGCGGTCCGCCTGGAGGTCGCCTCCGACATCGCCCCCGAGGTGCGCGAGCTGCTGGTCCGCGAGCTGGGGATCCACGAGAAGGAGGTCTACGAGCTCCCCGAGCCGCTGGACCTGCGGGGCCTGGGCGACATCGCCGACCTGGACCGGCCGGAGCTGAAGTTCCCGAAGTTCGTGGCCCGCACCCACCGCGACCTCACCGACGGCGCCGAGACGGCGAAGCCGTCCGACGTGTTCGCGGCGATCCGCAACCGCGACGTGCTGCTGCACCACCCGTACGACTCGTTCTCCACGAGCGTGCAGGCGTTCCTGGAGCAGGCCGCGGCGGACCCGAAGGTGCTGGCCATCAAGCAGACGCTGTACCGGACCTCGGGCGACTCCCCCATCGTCGACGCCCTCATCGACGCCGCCGAGGCGGGCAAGCAGGTCCTGGCCCTGGTGGAGATCAAGGCGCGCTTCGACGAGCAGGCGAACATCACCTGGGCCCGCAAGCTGGAGCAGGCCGGGGTGCACGTCGTGTACGGCCTCGTGGGGCTGAAGACGCACGCCAAGCTCAGCCTCGTGGTGCGCCAGGAGCAGGGCGGCCTGCGCCGGTACTGCCACGTCGGCACGGGCAACTACAACCCCAAGACCGCGCGCCTGTACGAGGACATGGGGCTGCTGACCGACGACGCCCAGGTCGGCGAGGACCTCACCCGGCTGTTCAACCAGCTGTCGGGGTACGCCCCGAAGACGGCGTACAAGCGGCTGCTGGTCGCCCCGCGCTCGCTGCGCACGGGGCTGATCGACCGCATCGACCGCGAGATCGACAACGCCCGGCAGGGGTTGCCGGCCGGGGTCCGGTTCAAGATGAACTCGATCGTCGACGAGGGGATCATCGACGCGCTGTACCGCGCGTCGGCGGCCGGCGTCCCGGTCGACGTCGTGGTCCGCGGCATCTGCGCCCTCAAGCCCGGCGTCCCGGGGCTGAGCGAGAACATCCGGGTCCGGTCCATCCTCGGCCGGTTCCTGGAGCACAGCCGGATCTTCTGGTTCGCCTCCGGCGGGGACCCGGTCGCGATGATCGGCAGCGCGGACATGATGCACCGCAACCTGGACCGCCGCGTCGAGGCCGTCGTGCGCCTGGGCGACCCGCGGCACGTGCGGGAGGTCTCGCAGGTGCTGGACGACTGCATGGCCGACACGACGAGCTCGTGGCACCTGGGTGCGGACGGGACGTGGGTGCGGCACCACCGCGACGCGGACGGCCAGCCGCTGCGGGACCTGCAGGAGCACATCATCGCCACCCGCCCGGGGCGCCGCCCGACCGCCCGCCGCCGGCGCTGAGACGCGGTGAAGAACCGCCACCGCTCCGGGGCGCCGATCGACGTCGAGGCCGCGGGCTGCGTCGTGGTGCGCCCCGGCCAGGACGGTCCCGAGGTCCTGCTGGTGCACCGCCCCTCGTCGGCCTCCCGACCGGCCGACTGGTCCTGGCCCAAGGGCAAGCTGGGACGCGCCCACGGTGAGGCCGAGCACCCGGCGGTCGCCGCGGTGCGCGAGGTCGCCGAGGAGACCGGGGTGCGGGTGCACCTCGGGGTCCCGCTGCCCGAGCAGCGCTACCGGGTCGACGGCGGCCTGCGCAAGCGGGTCCGCTACTGGCTGGCCCGGCCGGCGGGGCCGGCCGACCCCGACGTGTTCGAGCCCGCCGACCCCGGTGAGATCACCGAGTCGGGCTGGTTCACGGTCGCGGCGGCCGCCGACCTGCTGACGTACCCGGCCGACGTGGCGACGCTGCGCGCGGCGCTGCCCGGCGGGGCGCTGCCCGAGCCCACGTGGCCGCTGGTGGTCCTGCGCCACGCGCGGGCCGTCAAGCGGACCGACTGGGCCGACGGCGAGACGTCCCGCCCGCTGCTGGACACCGGTCACGCCCAGTCGCGCGCGCTGGCCCCGCTGCTGGGCTGCTTCGACCTGCGGGCGCTGGTGACGTCCCCGTGGGCGCGGTGCGTGCAGACGGTGCTGCCGGCGGCCGAGCTCACCGGCCTGCCCGTGGAGACCGCCCCCGCGCTGACCGAGGCGGCCTTCCGCGAGGACCCGCGGGCCGCCGAGCAGGTCGTGACGGGGCTGCTCGAGGCCGGGCGCCCGGTGGTGGTCTGCTCGCACGGCCCGGTCCTGCCGGACCTGCAGCGGGTGCTCGCCGCGCACGCCGGCGACCGCACCGGTGAGCGCGCGGTCACGGCCAAGCTCGACAAGGCCGCGGTCCTCGTCGCCCACCTCACCGGCCGCGGCCGGGCCGCGCGGGTCACCGCCACCGAGCACCACCAGTTCTGAGCTCCGCCCGCGCGGTGGACGACGGCCGGGCGTCCCGCGCGGGGGCGCCCGGCCGTCGTGCGCCCGGACGGGTGAGGCGCCGGGGGCGCCTCGGGGACGGGTCGCGGGCCGCACCGGGCGCCGGGGCACCCGAACGGCCCAGTTCACCTCACGGTCGCCGCAGGGAAAGTGACCGGCCAGGGACTGGACGCACCGGGTTCACGTTCCGTTCACCCGTCGCGAGCAACCCCGTCACCTACCCGCTTTACCGTCCCGATTGACCGGAGCGTTGCGCCCGGTCCGAGCAGGCCGGGAGTCCTCCGGCCGGACGACGATCCTCGAAAGGGACCGAAGTGACGTTCTGGAAGTCCTCCCGCCTCCTCGGCATCGCCGCTGTCGGTGTCCTCGCCCTCGCCGGGTGCGGCTCCGACGACAACACCACGAACACGGGTTCGGGCGGCACCGACGGCGCGTCGTCGTCCGCGTCCGCCGCGACCATCGACTGCCAGCCCGGCACCCTGAACGGCGAGGGGTCGAGCGCGCAGAAGAACGCGATCGACCAGGTCATCCAGCAGGGCTACCAGTCGCAGTGCTCGGACGCGACGATCAACTACAACGCGACCGGTTCCGGCTCGGGCCGCAAGCAGTTCACCTCCGGCCAGGCCGACTGGGCCGGCTCCGACTCCGCGCTGAAGGAGGAGGAGAAGGCCGCGGCGACCGCCCGCTGCGAGAACAACCCGGCGTGGAACCTGCCGATGGTCGCCGGCCCGATCGCCATCGCCTACAACCTCGAGGGCGTCGACGGCCTGGTCCTGAACGCCGACGTCGCCGCCAAGATCTTCTCCGGCGCGATCACCACCTGGAACGACCCGGCGATCGCCGCCCTGAACCCGGACGCCACGCTGCCGAGCACCGCGATCAGCGTGTTCTTCCGCACCGGCACCTCCGGCACCACCGAGAACTTCACCAAGTACCTGCACGCCGCGGCGCCCGAGGCGTGGACCGCCGAGGGCAACCAGGAGTGGGCCGGCAAGGGTGAGGGCCGCGAGGGCTCCGCCGGTGTGGCGCAGGCCGTCGCCGGTGCCGCCGGCGGCATCACCTACGTCGAGTGGTCCTACGCCCAGGACAACGACCTGTCCGTCGCGCAGATCGACACCGGCTCCGGCGCCGTCGAGCTGACCGGGGAGTCGGCCGGCAAGACCGTCGCCACCGCGACCCAGACCGGCGAGGGCAACGACCTGTCGCTGAAGATCGACTACGCGACCAAGGAGGCCGGGGCGTACCCGATCGTCCTGGTCACCTACGAGATCGTCTGCTCGAAGGGCCTGGACGCCGAGAAGACGGCGCTGCTGAAGTCCTTCCTGACCTACTTCTCCGAGGACGAGACGCAGGCCGGCCTGCAGGAGATCGGCTACGCGCCGCTCCCGGCCGAGGTCTCCGAGAAGGTGCGCACCGCCATCGCGGCGATCGCCTGACGCAGCAGGACCGAGGAGGGGGGCGGGCACCGGAGGTCCGGTGCCCGCCCCCCTTCTGCAGCCACCACCCTCAGTAGTCGCCCCCCTTCGCACAGTGCAGGAGCACGATGTCCTCGATCACCGGCCGCTCGGCCGTCGAGCAGGGGCCAGGCCCGTCGGGCGACAACGCCCGCGGCCGGCGCCGCCTCGGTGACACCCTCTTCGGCGGCGGCGCCGGCCTCGCAGGTGTCATCGTCATCACGATCGTCGCCTTCACCGGCGTCTTCCTGGCGATCAGCGCCGTCCCCTCCCTGCTGGACGACCAGGTCAACTTCCTCACCTCGACCGAGTGGCAGGCCACCCCCGGCGACCTGCGGTTCGGCATCCTCCAGATCCTGTGGACGACGATCGCCATCTCGATCATCGCCATGATCATCGCCGTGCCGCTCGGGGTGGCGAACGCGCTGTTCCTCACGCAGTACGCGCCGAAGTGGCTGGCCCGCCCGGCCGCCAGCGTCATCGACCTGCTGGCCGCGATCCCCTCGATCGTCTACGGCCTGTGGGGCATCCAGGTCTTCGCCCCGCACCTGACCGGCCTGCAGACGTTCCTCAACGACGTCCTGGGCTGGCTCCCGCTGTTCAGCGGCCCGGTCAGCACCGGCACCGTGTTCATCGCCGGCATCGTCCTGGCGATCATGGTCCTGCCGATCATCACCGCGATGTCCCGCGAGGTGTTCGCGCAGACCCCCGCCGCCCACAAGGAGGGCGCGCTGGCCCTGGGCGCCACCAAGTGGGAGATGATCCGCACCTCGGTCCTGCCCTTCGGCCGCGCCGGGGTCATCTCCGCCGCGATGCTCGGCCTCGGCCGCGCCCTGGGCGAGACGATCGCCATCACGATCATCGTCTCCAGCGTCGCGCCCGGCACCGACTTCTTCTCCTCGCTGCTGCAGGGCGGTGAGACGTTCGCCTCGAAGATCGCGAACAACGCCGCCGAGTTCAACAACCCCGAGTCCACGGGCGCCTACATCGCCGCCGGCCTCGTGCTGTTCGTCCTGACCTTCGTGGTCAACGCCATCGCCCGCATCATCATCAACCGTCGGAAGGCCTTCGCATGAGCGCCGTCGACACGGCCCCCGGACGCGAGCTGCCGCAGGCGCTGGGCGACTCGCGCGGCCAGGGCGGACGCCACGTCCGCAACACCATCGCGACCGTCGTCATGGTGCTCGCGTTCGCCATCGCCGTCATCCCGCTGGTCTGGATCCTCTGGACGGTCATCCAGAAGGGCGCGGCGCTGCTGCCCGACGTGTCGTGGTGGATGAACTCCCAGCGCGGGATCACGCCGCGCATCGTCGGCGGCGGCGCCTACCACGCCATCGTCGGCACGCTGCTGCAGGCGCTGGCGACAGCGGTCATCGCGGTGCCGCTGGGCATCATGGCCGCGATCCTGCTCGTCGAGTACGGCGCGAGCCGCATCGCGCGGGTCGTCAGCTTCACCGTCGACATCCTCTCGGGGCTGCCCTCGATCGTCGCGGCGCTGTTCATCTACGCGTTCTGGATCACGACCCTGGGCTTCCCGCGCTCCGGCTTCGCGGTGTCGCTGGCCCTGGTCCTGCTCATGGTCCCGGTCGTGGTCCGCTCCACCGAGGAGATGCTGAAGCTCGTCCCGAACGAGCTGCGCGAGGCCTCCTACGCCCTCGGGGTGCCGAAGTGGAAGACGATCGTGCGGATCGTGCTCCCGACGGCGTTCTCCGGGATCCTCACCGGCGTGCTGCTGGGCCTGGCCCGCATCATGGGTGAGACCGCCCCGCTGCTGATCCTGGTCGGCTACTCGCAGTCGATCAACACGAACCTGTTCAGCGGCAACATGGCCGCCCTCCCCCTGATGATCAACAACGACCGTCAGCAGGCGCTCGACCCCGCGGTCGAGCGCGTCTGGGCCGCCGCCCTCACACTGGTGCTCATCGTGCTGGTGCTCAACATCGCCGGTCGGGCCATCGCCCGCTTCAGCTCGCTCAAGAAGTAGGAGAGAAACCCGTGGCCAAGCGCATCGACGTCAAGGACCTGAACGTCTACTACGGCAACTTCAAGGCCGTCGAGGACGTCTCGATGACCGTGGAACCCCGCTCCGTGACGGCCTTCATCGGCCCGTCCGGCTGCGGCAAGTCGACCTTCCTGCGGACGCTGAACCGCATGCACGAGGTCATCCCCGGCGGCCGCGTCGAGGGCAGCGTCATGCTCGACGACGACGACCTGTACTCCTCCAAGATGGACCCGGTGAACGTCCGCCGCACCGTCGGCATGGTGTTCCAGCGCCCGAACCCGTTCCCCACCATGTCGATCTTCGACAACGTGGCCGCGGGCATGCGCCTGAACGGCGTCCGCAACCGCAAGGTGCTCGAGGAGTCCGTGGAGAAGTCCCTGCGCGGGGCGAACCTGTGGAACGAGGTCAAGGACCGCCTCGACAAGCCCGGCGCCGGCCTGTCCGGTGGTCAGCAGCAGCGCCTGTGCATCGCCCGCGCCATCGCGGTCGAGCCGCAGGTCCTGCTGATGGACGAGCCGTGCTCGGCGCTGGACCCGATCTCGACGCTGGCGATCGAGGACCTCATCGGTGAGCTGAAGAGCTCCTTCACGATCGTCATCGTGACGCACAACATGCAGCAGGCCGCCCGCGTCAGCGACAAGACGGCCTTCTTCAACCTGGCCGCCACCGGCAAGCCGGGCCGCCTCATCGAGATCGACGACACCGCGACGATCTTCAGCAACCCGACGCAGAAGGCGACCGAGGACTACATCTCGGGCCGCTTCGGCTGAGCCGCACCGCTCCCGCTCCCGCTCCGGGGAGCCCACCGCCCCCGATCGACTGCGGGGTGCGGGGGGCTCCCCGGAGTCGTTCGGGGGTCCTGCGCACGGGTTCAGACGCCCAGGGCCACCCGCAGGAGGAGGTAGCAGCCCGCGCCCACCAGACCCGCGGCCGGGATGGTCAGCAGCCAGGCGCCGACCATCGAGCGGGCGACCCGCCAGCGGACCGCCGACCGGCGCTTCGTGGCGGCCGCACCCACGACGGCCGAGGAGACGACCTGCGTCGTGGAGACGGGGGCGTGGAAGATGAGCGCCGCGACGTACAGGACGGAGGCGGCCACGGCCTCGGCGGCGAAGCCGCGGGCGGGGTCGAGCTGGGCGATGCGCCGGCCCAGGGTCCGGATGATCCGCCAGCCGCCGCAGTAGGTCCCGGCGCTGATGGCGACGGCCGCGGCCAGCTGCACCCACCACGGGATCCCGCGGCCGGAGTGGTGGCCGCCGGCGACGAGGGCCAGGACGATGACCCCCATCGTCTTCTGGGCGTCCTGCAGCCCGTGGCCCAGGGCCATCGCCGAGGCCGAGACGGTCTGCAGCATCCGGAACCGCCGCTCGACCGGCCCGCGGGCCGCGTCCCGCAGCCGGCGCAGGATCCAGGCCATGACGAGGTAGCCGAGCAGCAGCCCGATGACCGGCGAGACGAGCATGGGCACGAGGACCTGCACGAGCACGACGTCCCAGTGCAGGTTCGACCCGGCCGCCACCCCGGCCCCGGCCAGCCCCCCGAGCAGCGCCCCGGTGCTGGACGACGGCAGCCCCCACCACCAGGTGGTGAGGTTCCAGCCGATGGCCCCCACCAGGGCGGCCAGGACGACGGCGAGGGCGTGCGCGCCCATCCCCACGTCGACGATGCCGTACCCGATGGTGGTGGCGACCCCGGTGCCGAGGAAGGCGCCGAGCAGGTTGAACACGGCCGCCATCACCAGCGCGATGCGCGGGGTGAGGGCCCGGGTGGAGACGGACGTCGCGATGGCGTTCGCGGCGTCGTGGAAGCCGTTGGTGAAGTCGAACGTCAGGGCGACGACGACCACCACCAGGACCAGGGCGAGCTCCACCGCTCAGGACTCCTTGATCGCGAGCCGCTCGACCGTGTGGGCGACCCGCTCGAACCCGTTCGCGGCCGCTTCGAGGCGGTCGGCGATCTCCTTGTGCTTGAGCACCTCGAAGACGTCGCGCTCCCCGGTGAACAGCTCGGCCAGGACGCGGCGGTGCAGCTCGTCGGCCTGGTTCTCCAGGCGGTGGATCTCGATCCAGTAGTCGACGAGCTCGGGCAGCGCGCGCAGCCGGGGCACGGCCTCGGCCGTCAGCTCGGCCTGCCGGACGAGGACCTGGACGATCGCGCCGGCCTCCTCGGGCAGCGGCCCGAGGTCGAACAGGGCGAGCTGGTCGACCACGGACTGCATGAGGTCGACGCAGTCGTCGAGGTCGAGGGCGAGCTGGTGCAGGTCCTCGCGGTCCAGCGGGGTCACGAAGGAGGAGACGACCCGGTCGGCGACCTGCCGGGCGAGCTCGTCGCCGCGGTGCTCGAGCACCTCCATGGCGGCGACGGCCGCGGCGCGCCGAGCCGGGTCGTTGCCGATGGCCTGGGCCAGGACGGTGCTGGCCTCCACGACCAGCCCACCGATCCCGGCGATGAGCTCGAAGAACGGGTCGTCGCGGGGGGTCAGTCGAAAACGCACGCCAAGCTCCGCGGTGTCGGGTCGTCGGGTCCTGTGGAACGGCCCCGGCCGACTCTAGGCGGTCCCCGGTGCCGCAGCGGACGGCCCCTGCGCCGGTCAGCCCTCCGGCGGAGCCCCTTCCACCCCCAGGACGCGGTCGAGCTCACCCTCCGGGAGGGGACCGTCGCTCTCCGAGGCGGCGACCACGACGTCGGTGTACAGCTCGATCTCCTCGGCCAGGTCCGTGTCGGCCAGCGGGGCGGCGGCGGGCGACGGGACCCGGGGCGTGTCCCCGCGGGTTCCCGGCAGCACGGCCGGCCCCTGGGCGGGAGCGGTCTCCGGATCGAGCGAGTGCGTCATGGTGGCACCACCGTACGCCGGGCCGGTCCGCCGCGGGGCGCGTTCGGGTCTCACCCGCCCGCCGCCGAGGTCGTCGGCGCGCCCGTGCCCGTGCCCGTGCCCGTGCTGGGGGTCGCGGGTGCGGGGACGGTCAGGGCCGGACGGTCCTCGTCGGTCAGGACCGTCCGCTGCAGGTTCACCTCGGCCAGGCCGAGCCCGCCGACCGTCACCTCGTCGTAGGCCAGCAGCCGCGCCGGGTCCCCCGGTGCGGCGCCCGGGCCGAAGTACAGCAGGGTGGCCGACAGCGGCAGCGGCTCGCCGTCGGCGAGCCGGTCCAGCCCCGCGGAGGTGATGCCCGCTCCCCCGGTGGTGCCCTCCACCATGATCCGGGTCCCCGAGGCGTCCAGGGTGACCGACCGCTTGTGCAGGTGACCGGCCAGGACGAGCGGGACCCGGCCCAGCAGGGGGTCCAGCCCGCTGGGGTCGTGCACGAGGGCGACGTCGACGGGGTCGTCGGGGTGGGCGGCCCGCCACCGCTCGACGCCCTCGCGCAGCACCTCGTTCGCCGCCTCCTGGACGTCCTCGGCGCTGCCGGTGGCCTGCTGCCCCTCGCCGTCGGGGGTGAAGACGGGGTCCCCCTGGCCGGCGAAGACGAGCCCGGCGACCTGCGCGGTGGAGCCCTGGTCGAGCACGACCGCGCCCTGCGCGGCGACCTGGGCCTGGGTGTCGGCGGAGTCGTGGTTGCCGCGCACCCACAGGTAGGGGACGTCGAGGGAGCCGATGCGGCCCAGGAAGCCGGCCTCGGCCTGGCTGCCGAGGGTGGTGGTGTCGCCGGTGTCCACGACGGCCTGGACCCCGAACTGCTCGACGAGGTTGTCGGTGAGGTCGTAGCCCAGCGGGTTCAGGTGCAGGTCGGAGACGTGCAGGACGGTGACGACGTCCGGGCCGAGCCCGGCGCCCGGCCCGCCGCCCAGCACGGGCAGGTTCGCGGCGGCGGCGTACAGGGTCGAGACGCTGCGGACGATGTCGGACAGGCCGCTGCGGTAGCTCTCCAGGCGCTCCAGGGCGTCCTGGGTGCTGGAGACCAGGTAGGGCGCGCGGGAGAGCAGGCCGGTGAAGCGGGGCTGGCGCAGGGCGGCGGGGTCGAAGGTGGCCCACGTCCCGGCGCCGGCCGCGAGGACGACGACGAGCAGGCTCGCGCCGGTCTGCAGCGTGCGGCGGCGGCCGCGGAAGACGACGACCGCGGCCAGCAGCGCCCCGCCGAACCCGCACGCCAGGCTGTGGGCGGCGGCGCGCACGGTCGCGGCGCGGACCGTGTCGGCGGCGGTGAGCTCCAGGGCGAGCAGCTGCTGGGGGGAGCGCACGAGCCGGGCGGCGGCGTCGACGTCGACGCTCTCGATGCCGGCGGTGACGACGATCGGCGCGCGGTGGGTGTCGAAGGTGACCTTCCCGACGGGCGGCAGGTCGACCTCGACGCCGGGGGTGAGGCTGGGGCGGACGCGGACCTCGGTCTGCAGCGGCCCGACGTAGGTGCTGGCGCCGGGGGCCAGGGCGAACCCGACCCCGGCCCCCGCCCCGGTCACCAGCAGCACCCCCGCCCACGGCAGCAGGTGGCGGCGCGCGAAGCGCGGTCCGCGGCGGCCGGCGAGGCGGTGCCCGGCGTCGCGCCACCGCTGCGGGGGGCGGGGCGGGCGCAGCCGGGGGCGTCGGGGCGTGGGGGGCTCGGAGGGCATCGGCACGATCCTCGCGCAGGACGGGCGGGAACGCCGCGCAACCCCGGGTGCGGGGGTGTGCGGGGCCGCCCGGCGGGGTACGGACCGGGCATGAGCGATGCGACGCAGCTGCGCGACCTGCGGTCCCCCCGTCCCACCGGCCGTCCCGGCCCGGCCCTGGTCACCGGTTCGGAGTCCGGCATCGGCCGGGCGACGGCGGTGGAGCTGGCCCGCCGCGGCCACGACGTGGCCGTCACCTGGTTCCGCGACGAGGCCGCCGGCCGCGCCACGGTCGAGGAGGTCCGGTCGCTGGGGCGGACCGCGGTGCTGCACCACGTCGACCTGCGCGACCTGCCGGGCGCGGCCGACGTGGTGGACACCGTCGCAGAGGAGCTGGGCGGTCTGGAGGTGCTGGTCAACGACGCCGGGACGGGCACCTCCACGCTGCTGCTGGACCTGTCCTTCGAGGACTGGCGGGAGGTGCTGGCGGTGGACCTGGACGCGGCGTTCCTCTTCCTGCAGCGCGCGGCGCGGCGGATGGTGGCGGACGGCCGGGGCGGGCGGATCGTCAACGTCACCAGCGTCCACGAGCACCAGCCGCGGGTGGGGGCGGCGCCGTACTGCGCGGCCAAGGGCGGGCTGGGGCTGCTGACGCGGACCGCGGCGATCGAGCTGGCCGAGCACGGGATCACGGTCAACGCGGTCGCCCCGGGTGAGATCGCGACGCCGATGACGGGGCAGGAGGACTCCGACCCGCACGGGGAGCACCGCCCCGGGGTGCCGCTGGGCCGGCCGGGGGACGCGCGGGAGGTGGCGGCGCTCATCGGGTTCCTGTGCTCGGCGGAGGCGTCGTACGTGACGGGGTCCTCGTACGCGGTGGACGGCGGGATGCTGCAGATGGGCCCGATGGCGGGGTCGCACCTGACCGCGGAGGACTGGCGGCGCCCCTGACCCGGGCGGGCGACTTAGGGGGCCCTTTCTTGACTGGTTCCAGACTGGCTGGTTGGCTCGTCGCGTGACCAGCGCCGAGCGCCTGCGCGCCGAGGGCCTGCGCGCGACCCGACCCCGGGTCGTCGTGCTCGACGTCCTCGACGCCGCCCGCGCGGCGCACGAGCACCTGCCGGTCGCGCAGATCGCCGAACGCGCCCGCCGGGCGCTGCCGACGGTCTCGACGCAGGCCGTGTACGACTGCCTCGACGCCCTGACCACCGCCGGTCTGGCCCGCAGCATCGAACCGGCCGGTCACCCGGCCCGGTACGAGTCGCGGGTCGGCGACAACCACCACCACCTGGTGTGCCGCGACTGCGGGCACACCGTCGACGTGGACTGCACCGTGGGCCACGCCCCCTGCCTCGCCCCCTCCGACACCGCCGGGTTCGCGGTGGAGGAGGCCGAGGTGGTGTTCTGGGGTCGTTGCCCCCGGTGCCGTGCCCAGTAGCCCCAACGCCACCAGCAGGACGCAGAGAGGAAGTGCGATGACCGACGTCGCGAGCCAGCCCTCGACCCCCGGGGACGACCGCCCGGTCCTGACCAACCGTCAGGGCCACCCGGTCTACGACAACCAGAACCAGCGCACCGTCGGGGCCCGCGGCCCCGCCACCCTGGAGAACTACCAGTTCCTGGAGAAGATCAGCCACTTCGACCGCGAGCGGATCCCCGAGCGCGTCGTCCACGCCCGCGGGACCACCGCGTTCGGCTACTTCGAGGCCTACGGCACCTTCGGGGACGAGCCCATCGCGAGCAAGACCCGCGCCAAGCTCTTCCAGGAGAAGGGCAAGCGCACCGACCTGGCCATCCGCTTCTCGACCGTGGCCGGTGGCCGCGACTCCTCCGAGGCGCTGCGCGACCCGCGCGGCTTCGCGGTGAAGTTCTATACCGAGGACGGCAACTGGGACCTCGTCGGGAACAACCTGGGTGTCTTCTTCATCCGCGACGCGATCAAGTTCCCCGACTTCATCCACTCGCAGAAGCCCGACCCGGTCACCTTCGACCGCCAGGTGCCGAACCGCGTCTTCGACTTCGCCAGCCAGACGCCCGAGTCGCTGCACATGTTCACCCTGGTGTTCTCCCCCCGCGGCATCCCGGCCAGCTACCGCACCCAGCAGGGCTTCGGCGTCAACACCTACAAGTGGGTGAACTCCGAGGGCGAGACGCTGCTGGTCAAGTACCACTGGCACCCCAAGCAGGGCGTCAAGAGCTGGACCTCGGCCGACGCGGCCGCCGTGCAGGCCCAGGACCTCGGCCCGCACACCCGCGACCTGTACGCCGCGATCGACGCCGGTGACTACCCCGAGTGGGAACTGCTCGTCCAGACCATGAGCGACGACGAGCACCCCGAGCTCGACTTCGACCCGCTGGACGACACCAAGGTGTGGCCGGAGAACATCTTCCCGCTCACCCCGATCGGGAAGATGGTCCTGAACCGCAAGCCGGTCGACTTCTTCACCGAGTCCGAGCAGATCGCCTTCGGGACCGGCGTCCTGGTGGACGGCCTGGACTTCTCCGACGACAAGATGCTCGTGGGCCGGACGTTCTCCTACTCCGACACCCAGCGCTACCGCGTGGGCCCGAACTACCTGCAGCTGCCGGTGAACCAGGCGAAGAACGCCACGGTCCGCACCAACCAGCGCGACGGGCAGATGGCGTACCACGTCGACGGCGGCGGCGAGAACCCGACGGTGAACTACGAGCCGTCGATCATCGGCGGCCTGCGCGAGGGCACCTACCCCACGCACGACGAGCAGGGCCCGGTCATCTCCGGGCGCCTCACCCGCAAGCGGATCCCGCGCACGAACGACTACCAGCAGGCCGGCGAGCGCTTCCAGCTCTCCGAGGACTGGGAGAAGGACGAGCTCGTCGCGAACTTCGTCGACGCGCTGTCGCAGTGCATCCGCCCCATCCAGGAGCGCATGGTCTGGCACATGTTCATGGCCGACGACGAGTACGGCCGCCGCGTCGGTGAGGGCCTCGGCATCACCGCCGACGACGTCCGCCACCTGGAGCCGCTGCAGACGCAGACCCTGACCGAGGAGGAGCTGGCCCGCGCCGCGAACCTCGGCAAGAACGGCCCGCGCGACGTGACCGGCCTGGTCATGACCCACGCCGTGCCGAACGAGCGCGACGTCCGGGCCTGACCCGGCGGTCTCCCCGGCGGCGCCGGTCCCCTCGCGGGGGCCGGCGCCGTCGGCGTTCCCGGCGTCCTCAGGGCAGCAGCGCGGCGGTGCGCTCGCGCGCGTAGGCCCACTCCACCGGCGCCGAGGCCAGGGTCCAGCCGAGCGCGACCGGGACCGCGAGGAGGCGGTTCGGCTGCGCGATCCCCCGCCGGCGCATCGCGGCGGGCAGGCCCCGGCCGGCCACCCACACCGGCACCGCGGCCAGGGAGATCGTCAGCTGACGCCGCAGCAGCGCCCGCTCCGGGTCGGAGAGGGCGGCGTCCGGGTCCGGCGGCGGGGTGCGGTCGCGCACGGCGGCGGTCCAGACCGCGTCCGAGGCCATCAGCACCGCACCGCCGGCGAGGGCCAGCGCGGCCTGGGCGGCGTACCGGCGGCGGCGGGTGGGCAGGTCGTAGGTCCACTGCGCGAGGCCGGTGACGACCCCGGCGACCGCGGTGTCCACGACGGCCAGGGTCCGGGCGAGGTTCGAGGGGTGCACGACCGGCGAACGGCCCGGCCGGCCGTGCCGTTCCGGAGTTCGCTCAAGCGGTGCCGGCCGTGCGGTCCAGCGAACGGCGGACCCAGGCGAGCGCCGGCTCGCTGAGGGCGTCGGCGTCGTCCACCCCGGCGAGCCAGGCGTCGAGCCGGTCGCGCACCTCCCGGACGATCGCCGTGGCCCGCCGTGACGGGATGCGCCAGGACCTGCCCTCTGCGACCAGGTCCTCGAGGCCGACGGCCGGGAGGTCGAAACCGCCGTTGACGCTCAGCGCCAGCCGGGTGCGGCCGTACTGCGCGTGCGGGGAGACGTCGTAGGCGGGTGCTAGCTCGACGCGCCCGTCCGGGGCGTGCAGGAGGGAGATGTTCTTGGCGTGCGCGTCGGTGTTCCCGAGCAGGACGTTCAGCGTCGTCAGCCGCAGCAGTTCCCCGACGTCGCCGCCGTTGCCGGCCAGTACCGCCGCGATCGAGCGGAGGTTGGCCGCCGGCCGGTGCCAGCCGAACTTCGCCTCGATGTCGTCGCTGGTCAGCCCGAGCGCCTGGGCGGCGTCCTCCTGGTGGATCCGCGTGATGGTGCCGGCAACGGGCGCCGGCGGCTCCGGCCCGTCGTCGGGCACCCGGCGGTCGAACCGGGGGACGACGAGGACGGCGAGGCCGTCGAAGTCCTCGACGTGGGACACCGCTGCGCGCAACCCCACGGCCCGGGCGGCGCGCGAGCTCAGGGCCTCGTCGTGGACCAGCGCCGGGCGTTCCGGCAGCTGCGGTTTGAGGATGTGGGTGCTGGGCGCCCCCGCGTGCGGGACGAACCAGCGCCCGCGGGACCGGGTCAACGCCGCTTTGGGCTGGACCCCGGGCAGCGAGGAGTCGCCGACGCCGACGTGCTCGTCGGACTGGGACCGCTCGAGGTGCTCGCGCACGGCGCGGTCGTCGGCGAGCGGCTCGAACCACCCCTGGGGGGCGGGCGCACCGCGGGGGGTGAACGTGGCCGCACCCGGCACGTCACCACCGGCTGCAGCCAGGAGCGCCAGCACGTCGGCGCTGTTGGCCGCGGCGCGCCGGGCCAGTCGCGCCCGCGGGCTGGTGCCCACCTCGGGGAGCAGGCCGCCGAGGTGGGAGCGGACGAGCGCCGCGGGCGGGTGCACGTCCACCGGCTGCGCGTCGAGGCGCACCGACAGCACCGGTGTCCCCGGCGGCGCCACCTCGAGCAGGTCGTCGGCCCAGGTCAGCACCAGCCGTCCCGCCGCGTCCTCGACGGTGGCGACGAGACGACCGTGGAGGCGGACGTCGAGGGCGGTCACGCCTGCGGCCCCCGGCCGCTCAGGGTTGCCCCCAGGGCCGAGGCGAGCAGGAACACGCGGGACAGCGTGACGTCGGTCTTCCCGCGTTCCAGTTCGGAGATGTACCGCTGGGAGACCCCGGTGCGCTCGGAGAGCTGGTCCTGCGTCAGCCCGGCCTGGACGCGCAGCCCGCGCAGCCACCGGCCGACCTGGGCGGCCGTGGTGAAGGTGACCGGGTCGCTCACGCACCCTCCTCATGACTCTGGTGGATATCCGGGGGCATCCACCAGGGTAATGGTCGTCAGCGCTGGACGTGGTTCCGGCGGGCCGTCTCGACCTGCGGCACCGACGCCTCGAGCAGGTCGGCCAGCCCGCGCAGGTGCCCGGCGACGGCGGTCCCCAGCGGGGTGAGCTCGTACTCCACGCGCGGCGGGATCGCGGTCACGACGTCGCGGGTGAGCATGCCGTCGCGCTCGAGGGCCTGCAGGGTCTGCGACAGCATCTTCTCGCTGACGCCGTCCACCCTGCGGCGCAACGCGTTGAAGCGGACGGGCCCCTCCCCCAGCGCGAGCAGGACGAGGGAGGCCCACTTGGAGGTGACGTCCTCGAAGGCGGCGCGCGAGGTGCACTCACGGGCGAAGACGTCCGCGACGAGGTCCTGCCCGGGGCCGTCGGTCTGCACGGGGTCAGTCTAGCGCGGGAATGGAGGGCGCTGTGGAATAGTTAGTGCCTTCGATCACGCAGTGCCCACCTGGAGGAGACACCCATGACCACGTACGCCGTCACCGCCGCCAGCGGCCACCTCGGCCGCCTCGCCGTCGAGGCCCTGCTCGCCCGCGGGGCCGCCCCCGCCGACGTCGTCGCGATCGTCCGCACCCCCGCCAAGGTCGCCGACCTCGCCGACCGCGGCGTCGTCGTCCGCGCCGGGGACTACTCCGACCCCGCCTCCCTGCCCGCCGCGCTCGCGGGCGTCGACCGCCTCCTGCTCGTCTCCGGCAGCGAGGTCGGCCAGCGCGTGGCCCAGCACGCGAACGTGGTCGAGGCCGCCCGCGCCGCCGGTGTGCAGCGCCTCGTCTACACCTCGCTGCTGCGCGCGAGCACCAGCGGCAGCCCGCTGGCCCCCGAGCACGCGGCCACCGAGGAGGTCCTGGCCGCCTCCGGTCTGACGACCGTGGTGCTGCGCAACAGCTGGTACTTCGAGAACTACACCGGGCGCCTGGCCGAGTACACCGGCTCCGGGGCGGTCCTCGGCGCCACCGGCGGCGGGAAGGTCTCGGCCGCCACCCGCGCCGACTACGCCGAGGCGGCCGCCGTCGCGCTGCTGTCCGAGGACGGCACCTCCCGCACGTACGAGCTCGCCGGGCCCGCCTTCGACTTCGACGAGCTGGCCGCCACCATCACCGAGGTCACCGGCACCACCGTCGTGTCCCGGGACCTGCCCGGGGAGGAGTACGAGCAGACCCTGCGGGGCTTCGGCCTCGACGCCGGGACCGCCGCGTTCGTCGCCGGCCTCGACGCCTCCATCGCCCGCGGCGACCTGCTCACCGACAGCGACGACCTCGCCGGGCTCCTCGGCCGCCCCGCCACGACCCTGCGCGAGGCCGTCCGCGCCGCGCACGAGGCCGCCCGGCCCGCCGCCTGAGCCCGCCCCGGGCGGCGCGGCCCGCGCCGGGCGCGCAGGATCGGACCGTGCCGCACCCACCCGCCCGACGACTGCCCCGGCTCCCGCTGGCCGCGGTGTTCCCCCCGCCCCCCGGCCCCGGGGTCCGGGGGGACGCCGGGCCCTGTCCGGAGGCGCAGTTCCGCCGCGTCACCGCCGAACGGGCCACCGTCCTCGGCGGGCCCGCGGCGATCCTGCTGCAGGTCGCGCACCCCCTCGTCGCCGAGGGGGTCGCCGTCCACAGCGACTACGCCGCGGGCCCGGCGCGGCGGCTGCTCGGGACGCTGCAGGCCGCGCTCACCGTCGCCTTCGGGGACACCGCGCAGGCCCACGAGGCGGCCCGCCGCGTCGGCCGGGCGCACGCCCCCGTCCGCGGCACCACCCGCGCCGACGTCCCCGGCACGCCCGCCGGCACCCCGTACCGGGCCAACGACCCCGACCTCGCGCTGTGGGTGCACGCCACGCTGGTCTGGACCGCGCGGACCGTGGCCGAGCGGTACGCCGGGGTCCGGCTCACCCCCGACGAGCGCGAACGGCACTGGCAGGGGTCCAAGCCGTTCGCGCGGCTGTTCGCCGTCCCCGACCGGGTGCTGCCCGGCTCGGTCACCGAGTTCGACGACTACGTCGCCGCGACGGTGCGCGCCCTGGTCGTCACCGACGCCGCGCGCGGCATCGCCCGCGACGTCCTCACCCAGCGCACCGCTCCCCCGCTGCCGGGCGTCGCGGCGCTCGCGCGCAGCGTCACCGCCGACGTGCTGCCCGCGCCGGTCGCCGCCGCGTACGGCCTCGACCGGACCCCCGGGCGGCGGGCCGCCGCCGGCGCCGTCCGCGGGCTGCTGCGCACCGCCCGCCCCGTCCTGCCCGAGCCGGTGGCGCGGTGGCCCCACGCCCGGGTCGCGCGGGACCGGGTGCGGTGAGGCCCCGGCGGGGGGCGGGGGGGGCGGGGGGGGGGGGGGGGGGGGGGGGGGGGGGGGGGGGGGGGGGGGGGGGGGGGGGGGGGGCGGCGCTCGCCGGGGTG
>NZ_JBJLSJ010000046.1:0-35208 GCF_050871975.1 Kineococcus rugosus
CCCCCCCCCCCCCCCCCCCCCCCCCCCCCCCCCCCCCCCCCCCCCCCCCCCCCCCCCCCCCCCCCCCCCCCCCCCCCCCCCCCCCCCCCGCCCCCCCCCGCCCCCCCCCCCCCCCCCCCCCCCCCCCCCCCCCCCCCCCCCCCCCCCCCCCCCGCCCCCCCCCCCCCCCCCCCCGGCCCGGGTGCGTCTCAGCGCAGGAACCAGCGCCCCGGGGCGGGGAGCTCGTCGGCCGCCTCCGGGCCCCACGTGCCCGGCGCGTAGGGCAGGACCCGCGGGCGGTCCTGCGAGAACCGCTCGATGCAGGTCCACGCCGCGCGCAGCCCCTCGACCCCGGTGAACAGCGACCGGTCGCCGGTGAGCACGTGCTCGATGAGGTGCACGTACGGCAGCGCCGGGGCGGGGCCGTCGAAACCGTCCAGCGGCAGCGTCGCGGTGCCCTGCACGAGCCCGCCGGCCACGCCGGGGCGGCGCACGGTCGTGGCGACGTCCAGCGCCCCGCCCTCCAGCAGCGAGAAGCTGATGGTCGCCGGCTCGGCGTCGGCGTGCAGCCCCGTCGGGGGTTTCAGCACGAGCGTGACGCGCTGCTCGTCGGCGGTCATCTTCTTGCCCGAGCGCAGCAGGAACGGGACCCCGCGCCAGCGGTCGTTGTCGACCCACACCCGGCAGGCGGCGAGGGTGTCGGTCGTGGAGTCGTCCGGGACGCCGTCGATGGCGGTGTACCCGTCGAACTGCCCGAGCACCACCTCGGCCGGGTCGAGCTCGCGGAAGTCCTGCAGCGCAGCGTCCCTGGCGGCCTGCAGCGAACCGGGCCCGAGGTCGGCCGGGGGTTCCATCGCCACCGTCGCGGCCATCTGGAACAGGTGCGTGACGATCATGTCGAGGAAGGCGCCGGTGGCGTCGTAGAAGCTCGCCCGCTGCGCGACGTCGAGGGTCTCGGCGATGTCGATCTGCACCTGGTCGACGAACTCGCGGTTCCACAGGGCGGCCAGCCACGGGTTCGCGAACCGCGCGTGGATGACGTCCTGCTGCGCCTCGAAGGCCAGGAAGTGGTCGATCCGGAAGACCTGGGACTCCTCGAACACCCGGTGCACCTCGGCGTCGAGCTCCTCGAAGGACGCCAGGGAGGTGCCGTACGGCTTCTCGTAGACGACGCGCGAACCCTCGGCGAGCCCGTGGGCGGCGAAGGCCTTCGTGGCGTCCAGGAAGGCCCCCGGCGGGATGGCGAGGTAGTGCACGAGCTCGGCCTCGCCGCCGAGGTCCTCGCGCGCCTGCGCGAGCACGTCGAGCAACTGCCCGGGGTCCTCCTCGGTGAACCCGCCGGAGGCGAACAGGAGGTGCTCGGCGAAGTCGTCCCACGGCCCGTCGGAGGGCTGGGGGCCGAACTCCTCCAGCGCCTCGCGGATGAACCCGCGGAACTCCTCGTGGGTCTTCTCCCCGCGGCTGGAACCGATCAGCCGCCACTGCTCCGGCAACCGGCCCAGGCGGGCGAGCTCGAAGAAGGCCGGCGACACCAGCCGGCGCGAGAGGTCCCCCGTGGCCCCGTACAGGACGAAGATCGTGGGAGTGCTCCGGGACTGCTCTGTCGGGTGAGCGTTGCTGGTCACCCAGGCAGTATCGCCGCTCTTGCCCGGCCGGCGGGCCCGGGGGCTAAGGTGTCCCCCGTGACCACCACCGCACTCCCGACGGGAACCGCCAGCGCCTCGCGCCGCGGTGCGTGGTGGTGGGTGTCGGCGGTCGCCTGACGCTCCCACGTCCCGGTGGCCGCCTCGTCGAGGAGGCCGACCGCAGGACGTCCCCTCGACGGACGGCTCCCCCAGCCCCTCGAGGAGAACCCGATGACACCCGACCAGACCGTCGCGGACCTGCTGACCCCCGGCGCCGGCCCCTTCGCGCTGCTGCGCCGCCTGGACCCGCGCACGGGGCGGCCCGGGCCCGTGGAGGTGCTGCGCGGTCCCGTCGAGACCGTCGAGCACCTCGCCGACGTCCCGCTGCGCGGCGCCGAGCGCGACGCCCTGGCCCTGGTGCCGTTCCGGCAGCTGCGCGAACGGGGTTTCGAGGTCCACGACGACGGCACCCCCCTGCAGGTCCTGCGCGTCGAGACCGCCGTGGACCTGCCGGTCGAGGACGCGCTGCGCGCCCTGCCCGACGCCGAGGTCCCGCTGCGCGACGTCGCCCCGGACCTGTCCGACGACGACTACGCCGACGTGGTGCGCCGCATCATCGACACCGAGATCGCCCAGGGCAGCGGCGCGAACTTCGTCATCCGCCGCGACGTCGACGGCGTCATCGACGGTTTCGACGCCACCACCGCGCTGAGCCTGTTCCGGCGGCTGCTGGTCGCCGAGCAGGGGGCGTACTGGACGTTCGTCGTGCACGTCCCCGGCGCGGACGGGACCTCGCGCACGCTGGTGGGCGCCTCCCCGGAGGTGCACGTGCGGATGGCCCGCGGCGAGGTCGTCATGAACCCCATCTCCGGCACCTACCGCTACCCGGCGGCCGGCCCGGACGCCGACGGCCTCGTGGAGTTCCTCACCGACCCCAAGGAGGTGGAGGAGCTGTTCATGGTGGTCGACGAGGAGCTGAAGATGATGTGCTCGGTCGGCGACCTCGGCGGTGTCGTCCACGGCCCGTACCTGCGGGAGATGGCGAACCTGGCCCACACCGAGTTCGAGCTGCGCGGCCAGTCGACCCTGGACGCGCGGGAAGTGCTGCGGCAGACCATGTTCGCCGCCACCGTGACCGGTTCGCCGGTGCAGAGCGCCTGCCGCGTCATCAAGCGCTTCGAACCGTCCGGCCGCGGCTACTACGCCGGGGCGCTGGCCCTGCTCGGCCACGACGGCGAGGGCGGGCAGACGCTGGACTCCCCCATCCTCATCCGCACCGCCGACGTGCGGGCGGCCGGGGGCAGCGCGACCGTGCGGGTCTCCGTCGGCGCGACGCTGGTGCGCGGCTCGACCCCCGAGGGGGAGGTCGCCGAGACGCACGCCAAGTCCGCCGGCGTCCTGCGCGCGCTCGGCGCCCTGCCGCCGCTGCCCCCGCGCACCGGGCCGGACGGCGCCCCGGCGCGGCGGGTGCCGCTGGCCTCCGACGCCCGCGTCGCGACGCTGCTGGCCTCCCGCCGCGACCGGCTCGCGCCGTTCTGGCTCGAACCGCAGCAGCAGCCCACCCGGTCCCCGCTGGGCGAGGCGCTGGTGGTCGACGCCGAGGACACGTTCACCGCGATGCTGGTGCACCTGCTGGCCGCGGCCGGGTTGCGCGCGCGGGTCCTGCGCTACGACGACCCGGCGCTGGACGCCGAGCTCGCCGCGCACACCGGCCTGGTGCTGCTCGGCCCGGGCCCCGGCGACCCCGAGGACGACTCCGACCCCCGCATCGCCCGCCTGCAGGAGCTCGCGACGCGGTTGTCCGAGGGCGCCCGCGCGGGCGGCAACCCGCTGCTGGGCGTGTGCCTGGGGCACCAGCTGCTGTCGGGGACGCTGGGTCTGCCGCTGCGCCGCAAGGACGCCCCGCACCAGGGCACCCAGCTGCAGGTGGACCTGTTCGGCTCGTCCGCGACCGTCGGGTTCTACAACTCGTTCACGGCCCGCGTCGACGACGCGGCGATCGCCCGGCTCGCCGGCGAGGGCGTGCAGGTGGCGACGGGACCGGCCGACGAGGTCGTCGCGCTGCGCGGGCGGGGTTTCGCCGGCATCCAGTTCCACCCCGAGTCGGTGCTGACCCTCGACGGCCCGGCGCTCCTGCGCTCGCTGGTGGAACCGCTGCTCACCGGCCGGGGCTGACCAGCCCGATCTCGTAGCCGAGCACGACGGCCTGGACGCGGTCGCGCAGACCCAGCTTCGTGAGGACGCGGCTGACGTGCGTCTTGGTCGTCTGCTCGGCGATGAACAGCTCCGCGGCGATCTCGGAGTTCGACAGCCCGCGGGCGATGCAGACCAGGACCTCGCGCTCGCGCGGGGTGAGGTCCGCGACGGCGTCCGGGACGGTGATCGAGCGCTGGCGGGTGGAGACGAAGTGCTCGATGAGGCGGCGCGTGATGACCGGCGACAGCAGCGAGTCCCCCGCCGCCACGGCGCGGACGGCCTCGACGAGCGTCTCGGGGGTGGCGTCCTTGAGCAGGAACCCGCTGGCCCCGGCCTGCAGGGCGGTGAAGACGTAGTCGTCGATGTCGAACGTCGTGAGGACCAGCACCCGGGGCGCGGGGTCCAGGCCGGCCGCGAGGATCCGCCGGGTCGCCTCCAGCCCGTCCACGACGGGCATACGCACGTCCATGAGCACGACGTCGGCGGCCCGCTCGGGCGGCAGGCCGGTGACGAGCCGGACGGCCTCGGCGCCGTCGGCGGCCTGCCCGACGACCTCGATGCCGGGCTGGGCCGAGAGCAGGGCCGAGAACCCGGCCCGGATCATGGCCTGGTCGTCGACGACGACGGCGCGCACGACCGCGGGGTCCGGGGCAGTGGTCACGCCCCAGCCTCCCACGGCAGCGCGGCGCGCAGGACGTACCCGCCCCCGGCCACCGGCCCGCTCTCGACCGTGCCGCCCAGCAGGGCGGCGCGCTCGCGGACCCCGACCAGGCCGTGCCCGCCGGGGTCGGCCGTCGAGACGAACCCCGGCGGCGGGGCGTCGTTGCGCACCTCCACGACGATGCCGGGGTCGGCGCGCAGGACGCTGACCGCGACCGCGGCCCCGGTGGCGTGCCGGACGACGTTGGCGAGCCCCTCCTGGACGATGCGGTGCACGACCAGCCCCACCGACGCCGGCAGCGGGGTCCGGCGCAGCGGCGGGTCCACGTGCAGCGAGACCGCGCACCCGGCCCGGCGGGCGCCGTCGGCGAGGTCGTCGAGGCCGTCGAGCCCGGCCTGCGGGGCGAGCTCGGCGCCGTCGCCGGAACTGCGCAGCACCCCCAGCAGGGTCCGCATCTCGGCCAGCGCCGTGCGCGACTGCGCGGCGATGTCGTCGAACTCGGCCCGGGCCTCGGCGGACAGCCCGGGGATGCGGTACTGGGCCGTGGTGGCCTGCACCCCGATGACGGACATGCTGTGCGCCACGACGTCGTGCAGTTCCCGGGCGATCCGGTTGCGCTCCTCCACGATGACGCGCCGGGCCTGCTCGGCCTCGGTGTCGCGCCGGGAGCGGGCCAGTTCCTCCCGGACCCGCCGCCGGGCCCCGACGGCGACGCCGCCGCCCAGCAGCAGCGCGGAGTTCGACGCGTAGACGACGAGGTTCGTGCCGGGGCCGTCGTCCCCGCCGGCCAGCAGCAGGGCGACGACCCCGGTGACGGCGATGCTGCCGATCCACGCGGTGAGGGCCAGGCGCCCCTCGCGGCGGACCCCCAGGACCGCCAGGAGCGCCCCGAAGGTCAGCAGCGAGGGCACCGTCCACGGCCACGGGCCCGCGTCCGGGTCGGCGGACACCGCCACCAGCACGACGCCGGTCAGGGCCGCGACGGTGCCGGTCCCGGGCCGCCACAGCACGACGACCAGCCCGGCGCACTGCAGGAGCACCGCGGACAGGGCCAGGTCGACGGGGACGTCGTGCACGGCGGCCGAGACGGGCGCGCCGACGGCGTACAGCACGACCGCGAGCCCGACGACGAGGGTGCGGGCACTGGCGAGGGGAGCCAGCGCGGCGCGGGCCGCCGGGAGGTGCCGGGTGCGCGCGGGGGCCTGCCGCCCGGGGCGCGGCGGGGGCTCGGGGCGCGGCCGGGGCTCAGGGCGTGACCGGGGCCAGCGACGCGGCAAGCAACCCACCTCCCCGGCGCACGGTCCGCAGCGCGGCGGAGACGACCGTCCGGGCCCCGAGCAGGGCGACGCCGATCGCGAGGCCGCCCACGACGGCCACCCACGGGTGCTCCAGGACGCCCTGCACCCGGGAGGCGAGGTGCTCACCGGTCAGGACGCCCAGGCCCACCAGGACGCTGACCTTCACCGCGGTGAACAGCGCGGTCCAGCCGAGGAAGGAGCGGTGCGCGACCCCGGACCAGCCCGCGGCGACGAAGGCGGGCACGGCGCCGACGTCGACGAGCTTGGCCCCGGCGACCACGGCCGGCAGGTGGCCGGACGCCCGGGCCGCGAGCCGCTCCTGGCGGTCGGGGGTGAACCCGAGCCGGGCGGCCAGCGCCGCGGCGCGCGGGAAGCGGCCGGCGCGGCGGGCCAGGCGGCCCAGCGCGAACAGGCCGCTGTCCAGGACGACGTCGATGGCGAAGGCGAGCGCCCACACGACGAGCAGCCCGGCGTGCCCGGCGCCCACGAGGGTGCCGCCCACGAAGGTGGCGACCGGTCCCTCCAGGGCCATCGCGGGCGCCAGCACGCCGTACGGGCCGCTCGTCAGCAGGTCCACCGCTCCCCCTGGGGTCAGCGCGACCCGGAGCGGGCCGCGGGCCCAGTCCACCCCACCGGGCACCCGCGGGTCGTCCCCCGGCGGAACCCCTCGCGCGTAGGACCGCGGTACCACTCCACGGGCGGGGCGGGGGCCGGCGGTGGGGGGCCGGGAACGACGAAGGCCCGGACCGTGTGGTCCGGGCCTTCGCCTCTGCGTAGCGGGGACAGGATTTGAACCTGCGACCTCTGGGTTATGAGCCCAGCGAGCTACCGAGCTGCTCCACCCCGCGTCGGTGAACACCACGTTACGTCGCCCCCGGCGCAGAAGCAAATCGACTGCGACGCAGGGGGAACGACGAAGGCCCGGACCGTGTGGCCCGGGCCTTCGCCTCTGCGTAGCGGGGACAGGATTTGAACCTGCGACCTCTGGGTTATGAGCCCAGCGAGCTACCGAGCTGCTCCACCCCGCGTCGGTGGACCCGACCTTACGCGACACCGCCCCCGATCACCAATCGGTTGCGCTGCAGGGGTTGTCGGTACCCCCCGTCCGGGTGAGGGACCACGTCGCCGCGCGGCGGCGGCACCTACCGTCGACCGGTGAGCGATCCCGCGACCCTCCGCGCCCGCGCCGGCCACCTGCGCTCGGCCGCCCGGACCCTGCGCGACCAGGCCGCCGGCCTGGGCCAGGACGTGCGCACCGTCCGGTCGCGCTACCCCGTCCCGGCTCCGGCGCTGTGGCAGGGCACCGCGGCCACGCAGTTCGCCGACGCGCTGGCAGCCGCCTCCGGCGCGGTCGACGCGATCGCCCGCGACGTGCTCGCCCACGCCGAGCACTGCGACCTGCTGGCCGCGGGGTGCGAGAGCGAGGCCGGGCGCCTCGACGCGGCGACGGCGTCCACCCCGGCCCCCTGACCCCGGGCACGACGAAGGCCCCGGGACCGTCGGGTCCCGGGGCCTTCGTCGTCAGTAGCGGGGACAGGATTTGAACCTGCGACCTCTGGGTTATGAGCCCAGCGAGCTACCGAGCTGCTCCACCCCGCGTCGTGGCCGCCACGTTACGCCACGGTGGACGCGGGGCCAAATCCGGGGTCTCACGCCAGCACCAGCGCCAGGGTGAACCGGTCGAGGTCCTGGGCCAGGGCCGCCGGGACCCACTGGCGCGCGGCCGGCTCCCCCAGCCCCGAGGCTCCCGTCAGCAGCCAGGAGCCGCCGTCCCCGGCGCGCACCACGACCCGGCCGACCGGCTGACCAGCCAGCCGCATCGTCCACAGGTACCAGTCCCCCGCCCAGGCCCGGCGCAACCCCTCGTCCGCGTCCGGGGGGTGGGGCGCGTCCGGGTCGTCGACGCGGCGCAGCAGGTCCTCCTCGCTGGGCGCAGCCGTGGCGGCGGCGACCCAGCGGGGCTCCAGGCCGCTCCAGGCGGCCAGCACGACGGGCAGGTGGGAGGCGTCCACCCAGTCCAGCCGGACCCGCGTCGCCTCCCCGAGCACCTCCGGGGCCGCGACCGCCCCGCCCGGGACGGGCACGTCGGCCGGGCCGGCCGTCGCCACCACCAGCGCCCGGCCGCCCCGGTGGGACACGTCCAGGCTCAGCGGCACCGGCCCGCGCGCGGACTCCAGCCGCAGGTGCGCCGACCGGGTCCGCAGCAGCTCCCGGACGGCGGTCCCGTCCGGGGTGGGCCGCCCGTCGGCGTCCACGAGGCCGGCCGCGAGCAGGTCGGCGTGCCCGGCGCGGCGGGGACCGACCTTCCGGCGCCGCAGGAACTCCTCGAAGGCCGCGCGGGCGACCCGCGGCCCGGCGGTGGTGAACGGCTGCCGCGGCACCAGGGCCCGCACGTCCTCCACCTCCACCGTCGGGGTGACGGCCACCGTCGGCGGGGCCGGCGGCGTGGCGGCCGGCGGCCCCGCGGGCCGGTCGGCGCGGACCTCCACGGCGGCGGCCACCCGGTCGACGTCCGCCGCGTGCGTCAGGCGGTGCAGCGCCGGGACCGTCGCGGTGACGGTCAGGACGCCCCGGCCCGCGGGCCGGTCGACCACCCGCACGACCTGCGTGACCGCCAGGGTGGCCGCCTCCCGACGGTGCGCGAACGACAGCCGCCGGCCGGCGTCGACCCTGTCCGGCTGCGCGGGCGGCAGCCACACCTCGTACCCCAGGACCCGGCCGTCACCGGTCGCCGCACCGCACACCTCGACGGCCGCGGCCAGGGCCTGCGCCCCGAAGGCCGCGGCCGACGCGTCCGGGTGCGCGTCGACGAAGGTCACCACGATCGTGGGGGCGAAGGGGGTGCCGTCCGCGTCGGAGGCCACCGGGGTGGCGTGCAGGGCGACCTGCGCCCCCACGACGGGCACGCCCGCGTCCGGGCCGACCGGCGCCCAGCCGCGCGGGAGGGGGACCCGCACCCCGTCGGCCTCGGCCCAGCCGGTGATCCAGTCCTCGTCCACCGCGTCCCCCTCCGGCTGCGCCGGGACGTCGTCGTTCAGTCGAACCACGAGATGACCTCCTTCGCGCCGGCGACGACCGCCGTCCCGGCGGCCTTGCCCGCCTTGGACCCGGCGAACGAGCCGATCGCCCCGCCGATCAGCGCCCCGCCGACCGTACCGATCACCGGCACGGGGACCAGCGAACCGACCATCGCGCCGTAGTACGCCCCCGCGAGCCCGCCGGCCACCGCGCCGCCGCCCTCGAGGGCCGTGGTGGCCGAGGCCGAGGCGATGCGCTGCCCGGTGGAGTACTCCGGGTGCAGCGCCGCGTCCTCCTCCCACTGCCCGGCGAAGGAGTCGTACAGCGTCAGCGCGGCCCCCGCCGCGCCCAGCGCCCTGCCCCCCACCCGTGCCCAGCCGGGTGGACGCCCCACGCCCTCGGTGACGAAGGTGGGCTTGCCCGGCTGGTGGAAGTCCCCGCCCTGCGAGCGCGCGGTGAGCGCCTTCACGAAGGGGTCCTCCGCCGAACCGGCCGGGACCAGCAGGCCGCCGGGGGTCGTGACCATCGGCACCCCGTGGAACTCGTCGACCACGCCGACCAGCGTCGAGAGGTCCACCCCCAGCTCCAGCCCGGCCTTCGGCAGGACCAGCGAGGGCTTGCGGTACGCCTCCAGCAGGCTCTGGCTCAGGCCCAGCGGGATCGCGCCGAACTCGTCCGAGCGCAGCAGGTCCTCCAGGTCCTCCCCGGCGCCCTGCCCCTCGTCGGGCACGAACACGCCGAAGTCGGGGAACCAGAAACCCAGCGTGGCCAGCTCCCGCAGCGGCCGCTCGACCGCGCCGTAGTCCTGCGCCCGCTGCCGGGCCGCCCCGGCCAGGGCGGCCAGGTCGGCCTCGACGACCGCGCAGCGGGCCCGCACCGCCGGGCCACCGGGGGCGAGCGCGGCGATGCCGTCCAGGGTCGCGGCCAGGGCGGCGGCCTCCTCGTGCAGCGTCACCGCCGACAGCCCCGTCGCGGTCGCGAGGGCCACGACCCCCTCGGGGTCGATGGTGACGACGGGCACGGCGGTGCTCCTGGCGGTCGGCGGGCGCGGGCCCCCCGACGCTAGGGGTCCCGGGCGCGGCGACGGCCGCCGTCCGCGGTGCTCTCACCGGAACGGCGGCCGTCACCTCACCCGGCCGGGGCAGTCGCGCCCCTCACGGGGTCGGCGGGGCCCCGGTGGCCGACGGGTTCGCCGTGGGCGTCGGCGCCTGCGCCTGCTCCAGCCGCGCCTCGGCCGCGGTCGCCGCGTCGACCGCCGCGCTCAGCCGCTGCTGCGCCTCGCCGTACGCCGCGAAGTCGCCCTCCGCCAGCGCCGCGGAGGAGTCGGTGATCGCCTGCTTGGCGTTCGCCAGCGCCTGCTGCAGCTGCGTCTGCGCGTCACCGGTCGTCCCGCCGTCGGCCGGGGCGCTGCCCGTCGGCGTCGGGCTCGGGCTCTGCGTCGGGTTGCCGTCCGCGCCGACCGGCGGGCTGCCCGCGTCACCGGCCCCGGCTCCGGAGTCCCCGCCGAAGACCTGGTCCAGCGCCTCGTCGAGGGTGTTCGCGATGGCGATGTTGTCGCCGAAGACGGCCACGACCCGGCTCAGCCGCGGGAAGGAGTTGTTGCCGGTGGACTGGGCGTAGATCGGCTCGACGTACAGCATCCCGCCGCCCACGGGCAGCGACAGCAGGTTGCCGTACTTGACCTCCGAGCTGCCGCCGAGGCTGAGCAGGCGGACCTGCTCGGCGACCTCGGTGTCGGAGCGGATGTTGTTCTGGATCTGCACCGGGCCGTTGACGGTCGAGGACTGCGGCAGCTCCAGCAGGCGGATCGTGCCGTAGCCCTCGCTCTTCTCGCCCGTCTGCGTGCCCGCGTCGGAGTCGACCGCGGCGAAGCCCCGCAGCACCTGGGTGCCGGAGTTGTTCTGCGTCGAGGCCGGCACGTAGGTCGTGGTGAGGCTGTAGCGCGCCGCGTCCTGGTCCGGCATCCGCAGGGTCAGGTAGTACGGCGGCTGCGCGGCCTTGACGCCGTTCTGGCTCTCGATGGTCGGGTCGTCCGGGACGTCCCAGAAGTCCTGGCCGGTGAGGAAGGAGGCGGCGTCGGTGACGTGGTAGCTGGACAGCACCTCGCGCTGCACCTTGAACATGTCCTGCGGGTAGCGCAGGTGCGCCATCAGGGTGCCGTCGATCGCCGACAGCGGCTGGACCGCACCGGGGAACGCCTTCATCCACGCCTTCAGGACCGGGTCGGTCTCGTCCCACTCGTAGAGCGTGACCTGGCCGGTGTAGGCGTCGACCGTGGCCTTCACCGAGTTCCGGACGTAGTTCACCGTGCGGTCCTGCAGGGCCTGGACGCTGCTGCCCTGCGTCTGGGTCAGCGTGTCCGTGGTCGCCTCGCCGAGCTCGGTCTGCGCCGCGTACGGGAAGGACGCCGAGGTGGTGTACCCGTCGAGGATCCACACGACGCGGCCGCCGACGACCGAGGGGTAGGCGTCGCCGTCCATCGTCAGCCACGGCGCGACCTTCTCCACGCGCTCGCGCGGGGTGCGGTCGTAGAGGATCTTGGAGTTGTCCTTGACCGAGCTCGACAGCAGGATGTTCTGGTCGCCGAACTTCAGCGCGTAGACCAGCTTCTGCAGCAGGCCGCCGACCGCGACGCCGCCGGAACCGTCGTACTGGGTCGTGGCGAACCCGCCGGGCGAGCCGTCGGGGTAGTCGATCTCGTTGTCCTGGCCGCCGACGATCGAGTACGTCTGGGTGCCCTCGCCGAAGTAGATGCGCGGCTGCTCGATGTCGATCTCCCCCGTGGTGGGGACGTTCGACTCCAGGTAGCTGGGGCTGCCGTCGGGGGCGCGGTCGTTCCCGCGGGCCACGACGACGCCGTACCCGTGGGTGTAGATGGTGTGCTCGTTGACCCAGGTGCGCTGGTTGTCGGACAGCCCCGACAGGTTCAGCTCGCGGGCGGCGACGACGGCGTCGCGGGTGGTGCCGTCCTCCGAGGCGTACCGGTCCACGTCCAGGACGTCGGGGAACTTGTAGTACCCGCGCTGGCCCTGGGTCTGCTGGAAGGCCTGGGACACGATCGAGGGGTCGAGCAGGCGGACGCTGGGGATGGTCTGCGCGTCCGCGCTGAGCTGGCCGGTGCTGGCCGTCGTGTCGGCCTCGTAGGTCTGGACGTCGACGTCGGCCAGGTCGTACGCCTCCCGGGTCGCCTCGATGTTCTTCTCGACGTACTGCGACTCCAGGCTCTGCCGGTTCGGCGTCACCTGGAAGCGCTGCACCGCCCACGGGTAGATCCCGCCGATGGCCACGGCGCTCACCACGAGCAGGCCGGTGCCGATGGCCGGCAGCCGCCAGGACGTGCCGACCGCCGCGGCGACGAACAGCAGCGCCACCACCACGGCGATGATCGTCAGGATCGCCTTGGCCGGCAGGACGGCGTGCACGTCGGTGTAGGTGGGGCCGACGACCCCGCGCACGTGCCCGGAGCTGGACACCATGAGCTCGTAGCGGTCCAGCCAGTACCCCGCGGCCCGCAGCAGCAGGAACAGCGCCGCGAGGGTCGCCAGGTGGATGCGCGCGGCCCGGGTGGTGCGCTGCCCGCCGCCGGACAGCCGCAGCCCGCCGTACAGGTAGTGCGCGGCGAGCCCGCCGATGCCGGCCAGCACGACGGCCGCGGTGAGGAAGCTGACCAGGAACGTCAGCCACGGCAGCGTGAAGACGTAGAAGCCCTGGTCGATGCCGAACTGGCGGTCGACGGTGCCGAAGCCGGTCCGGTTCAGCCACAGCAGCAGCGTCTCCCAGCGGCTCATCGCCACCGACCCGCCGAACAGGCCCGCGGCGATCGACAGCACGACGACGACGACGCGGCGCAGCGGCTCCAGGGACTCGCGGTAGCGGTCCAGGCCGGCCTGCTCGGTCGACATCGGCGCGTAGACCGGCCGGGCGCGGTACCCGACGGTCAGCGACACCGCGACCGCGGCGGCCAGCAGCAGGCCGCCGACGGCGAACAGCGCGAGCTGCAGCCACAGCTTGCGCGTGAACGTCGGCAGGAAGCCGAGCTCGTCGAACCACCACACGTCGGACGCGATCCGCGACCCGATGATCACGGCGACGACGACGGCCACGAGGACCACGACGGTGGGCAGGGCTGCGCCCCGGCGACGGCGCCGGAGCACCGGCCGGGACGGACGGCGTGGTGGGAAGCTCACGATCAGGCAACTTACAAGCCCCCCCGGACGTGCCCCCGCTCGTGCGCGTCCGGCGCATCGTGACCACTTCGTTGTCACCGGCCGCTCACCGTGCCGCCCACCGACGGCCCGCGGTGGGCGCGCGGCGTGAGCGGAGCGTGGACGCCCGGTGCGCCCGGCGGCGCCCGGCGCGGGCGCTGCGGCGTCCGTGCCACCATCGGGCCCGTGAGTTCTGACGCAGGCACCTCCCCGACCTCCCCCGCCCCCGGGTCCTCCGGGTTGTGGCGGACCGTCGCCGAGATCGAGCGGTACGTGGCCACCGACGGGTGGGGCGCGCCGCTGCGCCTGTTCGCGCTCGTGCGCACCGCCGACGCCCTGGCCCGCGACCCCGGCCTCGCCCACCGGCTGCCCGCCAACGTCGTCGAGGAGGCCCGCGCCGACGCCGGCCACCTCACCTCCGTCGAGCAGGACGGCGTCCCGGCGGTCACCGACCTCGACGAGCTGCTCGGGCAGCTGGCCTGGCCCGACGGCGTCGACGGCGCCGCCCTGGTCGTGGAGCGGATCCTCGTCCCGCCGGACGCCGAGGCCGAGGTCCGCGCCGCGACGAGCTCGCAGGACGAGGGGGCCCGGGCCCGCGCGCTGGCCGCCCACCCGCTGGCCGAGGACGTCCGGATCGCGGTCGGGGTGCTGCGCGACGGCAGCCACGAGTGCGCCGTCCGGTCCCGCTCCAAGGACTCCGACGGCGAGGTGGCGACCGGCGCCGACCTCGTCCCCGGTCTGGTCAGCGCCCTGCAGGCCACCCTGCAGGACTGACCGGGCCCACCCCCGGGCTCACCCCCGGGCCGTCTCGCACGTCGCCAGGGAGTCCCCCTCGCCCCGCCCGATGGCCCCGACGGCCTCCACCGCCTCGTGCAGCGTGGAGACCGGGACGACCGTGATGCCCTCGGGGGTCGCCCCCGCCACCTGGCCGCACTCCTGGCGCGGGGCGAGGAACCAGGCGGCGCCGTCGGCCCGCGCCCCGAGCACCTTCTGCCGCAGGCCGCCGATCTGCAGGACGGTCCCGTCGGCGGCGATCGCGCCCGTCCCGGCCACGTGCTGCCCGCCCGTGAGGGCGCCGGGGGTCAGCTCGTCGACGATGCCCACGGCGAAGACCGTCCCGGCGCTCGGCCCGCCGACGTCGTCGATGGCGATGTCGATGTCGAACGGGAACGCGTACTCGACGTGCGGGGTCAGGCCCAGCAGCGTCGCCCCGTCCCGCGCGACCGTGCGGGTGCGGACCGTGCGCGGCTCCCCGCCGCGGGTGATGCCCACCTCGACCTCGGCGTCGCCCGGCAGCGCCCGCACCGCCGCCTGCAGGGCCGCGAAGTCCGCCACCGGCGTCCCGTCCACGCTGGTGACGACGTCCCCGGCGCGCAGCACCGACGCGGCCGGCACGTCGGCGGCGACCTCCTCGACGCGCGTGGTCGTCGTGGCGGGCACGTCGATGCCCAGCTCGGTCAGCGCCGCGACCTTCGCGTTGGTCTGCGAGCTCGTCATCTCCGCCGCCGACCGGTCGTCGGCCTCCTCGCGGGTCTGCTCCGGCGGGAAGTACAGCTCGCGGGGGACGACGTTCACCTGCGGGTCCACCCAGTCGACCAGCAGCTCCCCCAGCGTCATCTCCAGCCCCGGCCCGCCGCGCAGCGAGACGGTGGTCAGGTCCAGCCGGCCCGACGTCGGGTAGGTCTGCGCGCCCGAGATCGTGATGAGCCCGCGCGCGTCCGGCCCGCCGCCGGGGTCGGCGATGACGTCGGTGACCGGTCCCGGGCTGAGCGCGACGTAGGGGACGTGCACGACGCCGAACACCGCCGCCAGGGCGATGGCGCAGAACGACGAGGCGGCCAGCAGCGTCCCCTGGGCACCGTGCGGGGACGGCGCGGGGTCGGGACCCGACCCGGCGGACCCGGTGGACCCGGTGGACGGCGCGCTCGACACCCCCGCACCCTACGTTCGGCCCCGCGGCGGCGTTCGCCCACGGTGAAGAACGCCTCGACGGCGGAACGGCGGCCACCCGCCACTCGTCGGGCCGGGTGCAGGGCGTCATGATGGACGGGACGACCTGCAGGTCGACGGAGCGGAGGACACGGTGGGCCAGCGAGACGACGACGGAGCCGAGCGCCCGGAGGACGAGGACGGCGGCACCGGCGACCGCAGCGGGGGCCAGCCCGGCTTCCGGCCGTCCGGCACCCCCGGCCGGCGCCCGGACCCCGCGGGGTCCGGCGACACGCCGAAGAACCCCCTGGAGGAGCTGCTCGGCCCCCTCTTCGGCGGCCAGTTCCCCGGGGGTCAGTTCCCCGGGGGCCAGTTCCCCGGCGGGCTGCCCCAGGGCATCCCCGGCTTCGGGGACGCCGGCTTCGACCCGGCGGTGATGGGCCAGATCCTGACCCAGCTGCAGAAGTTCCTGTCCAACCCCTCCGACGCCCCGGTGAACTGGGACGTCGCCCACGATCTGGCCCGCCAGGCCGCGGCGCAGAAGGGCGACCCGACCCCGCACGCCGTCGACCGCCGCGAGGTCGACGACGCCCTGCGGGTGGCCGACCTGTGGCTCGACGGCGTCACCGACCTCGCCCAGGCGGCGACCTCCCTGGAGGCGTGGAGCCGGGCCGAGTGGGTCGAGAAGACGATGCCCGTGTGGCGCCAGCTCGTCGAGCCCGTCGCCACCAACGTCGCCGCCGCGATGGGCGAGGCCATGGCCTCCCAGGCCCCGCCGGAGATGGCCGCGGTGCTCGGCTCGGCCGGGGCGATGCTCCGCCAGGTCGGCGGCGGCGTGTTCGGCATGCAGGTGGGCCAGGCGATCGGCCAGCTCGCCGGGGAGGTGCTGTCCACCACCGACGTCGGCCTGCCGCTGGCGCCCACCGGCCGGGCCGCGCTGCTGCCGGAGAACGTGCGCTCGTTCGCCGAGGGCCTCGAGGTCCCGATCGACGAGGTCCGCCGCTACCTCGCGCTGCGCGAGGCCGCCCACCAGCGCCTGTTCGCGCACGTGCCGTGGCTGCGCGCGCACCTGCTCGGCTCGGTGGAGTCCTTCGCCCGGGGCATCTCCGTGGACGCCGACCGGATCGCCGACGCCGCGCGCCAGGTCGACCCCACCAACCCGGAGTCGCTGCAGGAGGCGATGCAGTCGGGCATCTTCGAGCCCGAGAGCACCCCGGCGCAGAAGGCCGCCCTCGCGCGGCTGGAGACGGCGCTCGCGCTCGTCGAGGGCTGGGTCGACCACGTCACGGACGAGGCGGCCGGGGCCGTCCTGCCGCACGCGAACGCGCTGCGCGAGACGATGCGCCGCCGCCGTGCGACCGGCGGCCCGGCCGAGCACGCCTTCGCCGTGCTCGTGGGGCTGGAGCTGCGCCCGCGCCGGGCCCGCGAGGCCAGCGCCCTGTGGGAGCAGCTGCTGGCCCGCGGGGGCCGCGCGGTCCGCGACGCCGTCTGGGACCACCCGGACCTGCTGCCGGTGGCCGAGGACCTCGACGACGTCGCGGCCTTCGTGGACCGGCGGACCGGCGGCACCGGCGAGGTCGAGGGGGCGCCGGACGACATGGACGCGGCGCTGCGCGAGCTGCTGGACGGGCCCCGTGACGAGTCCGACGGCGAGTCCGGCGGCGAGTCCGACGGCGAGTCCGGCGGCGAGTCCGACGGCGAGTCCGGCGGCGAGTCCGACGGGCCGTCCGCGGGCGGCTCCGGGAGCCCGGCGAAGGACTGAGGCGGGTCAGCCGGTCGTCGCGACCACGTCGGCGGCCGGCGGACCGGGCCGGCCGTCGGCGTCGGCCGGCGGGGCGAGGTCGACGTCGGGCACCTCGTCGTCGTCCTCGTCGTCGCGGTCGTGGTGGCCCGGTCCCTCGTGGCCGGTGGTGTGGTCCACCCCAGCGAGGAACCCGCGGGCCCGCTCGGTGCGCGGGTAGGACTCCAGCAGACCCCAGAACTGCCGCGAGTGCGTGGGCACCAGCAGGTGCGCGAGCTCGTGCAGGATCACGTAGTCGAGCACCCAGCTGGGCATCCCCTGCAGCCGGCTGGACAGGCGGATGCTCCCGTCGGCGGGCGTGCACGACCCCCAGCGGTGGTGCTGGTTGTCGACCCAGGTGACCGAGCGCGGCCGGGCCAGCCCGTCGAGGTGGCGCCGCGACAGCTCCCGCGCGCGTTCCAGCAGGTCGCCCTCGAGGGGGTTGCGGCGACGGTCGGCCGCTTCGAGGCGCGTCACCATCCGCTCGACCCACTCGCGCTCCTCGGCGCGCGTGAAGCGGGCCGGGATGAGCACGACGGTGCGCCCGCCGTCGCGGTAG
Source organism: Kineococcus rugosus (assembly GCF_050871975.1). NCBI lineage: Bacteria > Bacillati > Actinomycetota > Actinomycetes > Kineosporiales > Kineosporiaceae > Kineococcus > Kineococcus rugosus. The sequence continues at coordinate 17,251 of NZ_JBJLSJ010000046.1, forward strand.
GCCGAGACGGTGCGGGTGCGGCGCCGGCTGCGGCGGACGTCGACCTCGGTGTCGGTCAGGTCGATGTGGGCGACGCGCACCACCTCGTCCGGCGTGCTGTCCGGCACGGCGTCCCGGGGGGCGTCACCGACGGCGCCGTCGACGGCGCCACCGGGGGCCTCGACCGCCGCGCGGGCAGCGTCGAGGGCCGCTGCACCCTCCTGGTGAGCCCTCACCTCCGGCAGGCTACCCTCTGCACCCCTCCCGGGGTGGCAAGGCGCGATCGCCGGGGCCCGCGTCGTCCCCGGGCGCGGCACGGGCCGGTCCGGCCGCGCGTGCCGACGCGCCGTGCGGCCCGGTTCGGGGCACGATGCGGAGCGGGAGCACGGCCCACCGTCGGGTCGGGGCGTCCTGGCGGAGCACCGTCCCGCGCGGACCGCCGAGGCCGGCCCCACCCACGGAGCCGGCCGCCGGACACGATCGAGGAGGCAGCATGGCCGAGACCTGGAGCGGCGAGTTCTACTGCGTCAAGTGCAAGGAGAAGCGGGAGGCCGAGGGGCAGGTCGTGGAGACCAACGGCCGCCGCATGGCCAAGGGGAAGTGCCCGGTGTGCGACACGAACCTCAACCGCATCCTGGGCAAGGCCGGCTGAGCGCACGGCACCCCGGTCGGTGACCCGCGGCGGTCACCACCGGGGGCCCGACCTGTGGACGACGCCCACCGCCCGGCGCGGGCCTGCGGCACAGTGACCGCGTGCCCGACCCGGCCCCGCGCCCCAGCCGTCCCCCCGCCTCCCTCGTCCCGCCCGGGGTCCCGGTCCTGCGTCGCCGCGACGGGCTCGTCCAGGTGGGGTCCTCCCCGCGCTCGGCGCGGCTGCACCCCGCGCAGGACCCGCCCCGCACCGCCGACGCCGGCTCCCGCGGGCTGGACGTTCCCGACGAGGTCTGGGCGTGGAGCGCCTACGACCGCGACGGGGCCGCTCCCCGCGCCCGGTCCCGCCGGCGGGCGCGCTCGGCGGTGGCGGTGAGCGGGTCGGCCGCGACCGTCGAGGCCGTCGTCGCCGTGCTGGCCGACGCCGGCGTCGGGCGCCTGCTGTGCGACCGGCCGCTGCCGGGCACGACGACCGGGTCCCGGCAGCCGGCGGACCTGCTCGTCCTGGTCCACGACCACACCGCCGATCCCGTCGAGGCCGACGGGGTGCTGGCCGACGGCGTCCCGCACCTGTCGGTGGTGCTGCGGGACACCGACGCGGTCGTCGGCCCGCTCGTCCTGCCGGGCCGCTCGGCGTGCCTGCGCTGCCTGGACCGCTGGCGCACCGACGCCGACCCGGCGTGGCCCGAGCAGCGCAGCGCGCTGCTGCGGTCCGCGCCCCGGCCGGCCGACGCCGCGACGACCCGTGTCGTGGCCGGTCTGGCCGGCCTGCAGGTGCTCAGCCACCTCGACGGCATGGTCGCGAGCACCGTCGGGGCGAGCCTGGAGGTGCTGCTGCCCGAGGGCCGGGTGCGGCAGCGCTGGTGGCGGCCGCACCCGGCCTGCGGGTGCGTGGACCTCCCGGTCCCCTGAGGCCGGCGGGCCGGGGACCGTCAGACCGCGACGAGGTCGCGGTCGGGGTCGACGGCCGCCTCGGCGCGCTCGGCGGCGACCTCGGCCCGGGCGGCCGCGACGAGCGCGCGGCGGACCGCGACCTCGGCGCGCCGGCGGGCCCGCAGGGCGCGGGCCGTGCGGACGCGGACCGCGTCCCGGTGCAGGGACGCGACGCGCTCCCGCAGCAGTAGTTCCTCGACGTACGACATGGCGACTCCAGTGGTGTTCACAGGTGGGTGCGCGCCCGGGTTCAGGCGGCGACGGGGTGCTTGCGCGGACGGCCGCGCGGGCGCTTGCGGGGCACGACGACCCCGGCGAGGACGAGCTGGCCGCCCCAGACGCCCCAGGGTTCGGCTCGCTCGAGAGCGCCTGCGAGGCAGGCGGTCGCGAGCGGGCACTCCTGGCACAGCGACTTGGCGAGTTCGACGTCGTCGGGCTTCTCGGCGAACCAGAGCTCGGAGTCGAAGCGGCGGCAGGGCAGCGGGTCCGGCGTGTGGCGGCGGGTCACGCCGCTCACCTCCTCGGTTCGTCCGGTGGTTCCGGTGGTGCTGGTGGTCCGGTTGCTCGATCGGGTCCTGCGGAGCGGGGGCTGGGTGTTCAACTGTTTCTCCGGCGGTGGTGGTTCGGCGTCGAAGAGCCCACGAACGCAAAATGGCCGCGGACCCGAGGTGTCGGGATCCGCGGCCAGGAGGCTGCCGGTCTAGCGGGGCTAGACCGGTGGACTCGAAGTCGAGGGTCCCGAGGACGGGAAGGAAGAGGAGGAGGCGCCGTAGGCGGTCTCGTCGTGGCGCCGGCGCCCGGTGGCGGGCAGCAGACGCACTCCACCCGTGGTCATGACCCGGGTGGACGCGTGGCTGCGTTCCCACGTGACGCACTGGACGGCGACGGACGGGAGGGCCTTCACGCGGGCGGCGACGACGAGGGCATCGGCGACGATGCCGGTGTTCGCGATCGTGGTGCTGTCCATCGTCCTGCCCTCCTCCGCTGCGCAGCCGCGCGGGCCCGGTGGCCGCGCTGTGATGCGATCGACTCTAGGGGTACCCGACGAAGGGTGACAACGTCTTTTTCCACGCTGTTGCGGGGAGATTTCTGGTGACGTTCTCAACCACCAGGTGACCCGTTGGCGCGCAACGGATCAGCAGTTCCTCAGCCCGCCAGGACCTCGAGGACCTCCGCGCCGTACCGCTCCAGCTTCGCCGGGCCCACCCCGGTGATCCTCGACAGCTCCGCGGTGCTCGACGGCATCGCCTCGCAGATCGCCACCAGCGTCGCGTCGGTGAACACCACGTAGGCGGGGACCTCCGCCGCCCGGCTCGTCGCGCTGCGCCACTCGCGCAACCTCTCGAACACCGCCTCGTCGTAGCTGGCCGGGCAGTCCGCGTGCCGGCGCAGCTTGCGGTCCACCGCCGCGCTCAGCGGGTTCCCGCACACCCGGCACGTCATCGGCCCGCTCGAGCGCTGCGCCGACGCCGACGCGGGTTTCGGGCGGCGCCCGGCCGGGGTGGCCTGCGGGCGGACCGCGTCGAGGAACCGCGACGGCTTGCGCGTCGCCCGGCCCCCCGGCGTGCGCGAGTTCGCCCACGACAGGTGGATGCCCTCACGGGCCCGGGTGATGCCGACGTACAGCAGCCGGCGTTCCTCCTCGACGTCCTCGGGCGTCTCCGCGAACGAGATCGGCAGCAGCCCCTCGCTCACCCCGACCAGGAACACCACGTCCCACTCCAGCCCCTTCGCGGCGTGGAACGAGGCCAGCGTCACGCCGTCGACCGTCGGGGCGTGCTGGGCCTGGCCGCGCTCGACGAGCTCCTCCACCAGGTCCGACAGCGTCGCCCCCGGCCGCTTGGCGGCCAGCTCGTCGGCCAGCACCACCAGCGCCTGCAGCGACTCCCAGCGCTCGCGGGTCGCCCCGGCCGCGCTCGGCGGCTTCTCGCTCCAGCCCGCCGAGCTCAGCACCGCCCGCGCCTCGGCCCCCAGCTCGTGCCCCGGCAGCGCCGAGCGGGCACCCCCGCGCAGCAGCACGATCGCGTCCCGGACCTCCTTGCGGGAGAAGAACCGCTCCCCGCCGCGCACCACGTACCCCACCCCGGCGTCGGCCAGCGCGGACTCCAGCGCCTGCGACTGGCCGTTGGTGCGGAACAGGACCGCGATGTCCTTCGCGCTGCGGCCGGCGCGGACCTCCGCGGCGATGCGCGCCGCCACCCCCGACGCCTCCGCGACGTCGTCGTCGTAGGCCGTGAACGACGGCGGCGGCCCCGAGGGCCGCTGGGCGATGAGTTCCAGCCGGGCCTGCGCGTGCAGCCCCGTGGCCATCGACAGCACCGAGTTCGCCAGCTGCACGACCTCCGGGGTGGAGCGGTAGTCGCGCACCAGGCGCACGACCTTCGCCGACGGGTGGCGCCGGGGGAAGTGCAGCAGGTGCTCGGGAGTGGCCCCGGCGAAGGAGTAGATCGTCTGGCTCGCGTCGCCGACGACGCACAGGTCCTCCCGGCCCCCCAGCCACAGGTCCAGCAGCCGCTGCTGCAGGGGGGAGACGTCCTGGTACTCGTCGACGACGAAGTGGCGGTACTGCTCGCGCACCGTCGCCGCGACGTCGGGCCGCTCGTCGAGGATGCCCGCCGTCAGCAGCAGGACGTCCTCGAAGTCGATGACGGCGCGGTCGGTCTTGACGTCCTCGTAGGTCCGCACCAGCCGCGCCACCGTGGGCAGGTCCAGCCCGCCGGGCTCCCCCCGGCCCGCCGCGCTCGCGACCCGCACGTAGTCGTCGGGGTCGACGAGCATGACCTTCGTCCACTCGACCTCGGCGGACAGGTCCCGGACGCGGGTCCGGTCGGCCGGCACGCGCAGCCGGTTGCAGGCGTCGGCGATCAGCGGCGCCTTGTGCTCGACGAGGTTCGGCAGCGTGCCGCCGATGGCCTGGGGCCAGAAGAACTGCAGCTGCCGCAGCGCCGCGGCGTGGAAGGTGCGGGCCTGCACGCCCGCGACGCCCAGGTCGCGCAGCCGGGTGCGCATCTCCCCCGCCGCGCGCGCCGTGAAGGTGACGGCCAGGACGCGGTTGGGCACGTACGCCCCCGAGTGCACGCCGAAGGCGATGCGGTGGGTGATGGCGCGGGTCTTGCCCGTCCCGGCCCCGGCGAGCACGCAGACGGGACCGTCGAGCGTCGTCGCGACCTCGCGCTGCTCGGGGTCGAGACCTTCGAGGACGGAGTCGGCGTCGGGGCGCAGGGTGGTCGTCGTCATGGCCCGGGCATCTTCCCCCACCGCGGCCGTGGTCCGCGGCACGAGGGGCGGCGCGTTGTGGACGACACGCCGGGGGAAGATGGCCGCGGGTCCCGCGGTTGCAGCGGGGGCCAGGTCACCCACAGCCGTGGTGACCTCCCCGGAGGAGGAGCAGGACGTGTCCACGATCGAGGCCCCCGCGGCCGGCAGCGTCACGATGTTCACGACGACGTGGTGCGGGTACTGCCGTCGCCTGAAGTCCCAGATGGACCGCGAGGGCATCAGCTACTCCGAGGTCAACATCGAGGAGGTCCCGGACGCGGCCGCCTACGTCATGCAGGTCAACGGCGGCAACCAGACCGTCCCGACCCTGCTCTTCCCCGACGGGTCCGCGGCGACCAACCCCTCGCTGGCCGAGGTCAAGGCCAAGCTCTCCTGACCGGCACCACCTTCCGGCCCACCGGCCCGCGCGAGTTCGCCGACCGGTGGGCCGTCTCGCTGCCCCCCGCGGCGCGCGTCGGGATCGACGGGGCCGTCGACGCCGACACCCGCTGGTACGCCGACCACCTCGCCGACGCCCTGCGCACCCTGGCCCGGCCGGTGCTGGTGACGGACTGGCGGGGGTTCTGGCGGCCCCGGTCGCTGCGCTACGAGTTCGGCCGCGACGACCCGGACGCCTACTACGACGGCTGGTTCGACGTGCCCGGGGCGTACCGGGAACTGCTGGAGCCCCTGGGCCGGACCTCGGACCGCTGGTGGGTGCCCTCGCTGTACGACCCCGGCACCGACCGCGCCTCGCGGGCCCCCCGGCAGCCGGTCCCCGACGACGCGGTGCTGGTGTTCGCCGGGTCGTTCCTGCTGCGGGACGACGTGCGGTGGGGCTTCGACGCCGTCGCGCACCTGACCACGTCGGACGCGGCGATCCGCCGGCGGGTCCCCGCGCAGGACGGCGACCGCGTCGTCGGCGGGTGGAACCGCTACCTCCGCGAGGACGACCCCGCCGGGGCCGCGACCGTCGTCCTGCGCTGCGAGGACCCCCGGCACCCGGCGGAGCGGCTGACCGCCTGAGGGGTCAGCCCCAGGGGCGGTCGTCGACCGGCAGCGGGCCGCCGTACCAGGCCTCGATGAGCCGGCGCGCGATGGACACCCCCGGCGGCGGCAGGACCCCGCCGGTGCGCAGCTCCTCGGCCAGCTCCTCGCGGGTGAACCAGCGGGCCAGGGCGATCTCGTCGCCGTCGACCCGGATGTCCGTCGTCACGGCCCGCGCGACGAAGCCCACCATGAGGCTCGCCGGGAACGGCCACGGCTGGCTGCCCAGGTAGCGGACGTCGTCGGGGTCGGTGCCGACGGTGATCCCGGCCTCCTCGAACGCCTCCCGGCGCACGGTGTCCTCGAAGCACTCCCCCGGCTCGACGAACCCGGCCAGCACCGAGTAGCGGTTCGCCGGCCAGATCGGCTGGTGGCCCAGCAGCAGCCGGTCGTCCGGGGAGACGATGGCCATGATGACGGCGGCGTCGGTGCGCGGGAAGTGCTCCCGGCCGTCGGGCTCGGTCTTCACCCAGCCCGACGTCGTCGCCGTCAGCGGCGCCCCCGTCCGGGGCGAGAAGCGCGTCACCGCGTGCCAGTTGCCCATCGCCAGCGCCTCGGTGAACAGCCCCGCGTCCAGGTCCGGCAGCTCGCGGCCGACCTCCCGCAGCCCGCGCCACTCCTCGCCGCCGGCGGCGCCGTCGGTGGCCTCCGGCTCGGCGTCGGCCGAGACGACCGCCACGTGGTGGACCTCGCGGTCCCCGTCGCGGTCCACGCCGAGGTACAGCTGCAGGTCCTCGGGCCCGGGAGCGGGCACCTGCGCGGGGCTGAGCAGCACCAGCCGCGGCCCCTCCGGCGTCGTCACGACGGGCGCGCGACCGGCGTGCAGCCGCAGGACGCGGGTGTCCGGCGAGGCCCACAGGTCCGCCAGGTGCGAGGGCGACGTGCGGTGCGCCCCGGCCCGGTCGAGGTGCTGGCGGGACAGCGCCAGGTCGCGCAGCGGAGGACTCGGGAGCGGCACAGGGGTCACACCTGCACCCTATGCAGCCCCGTTCGCAATACCGTGGGGGCGTGCCCGCCCGCTCGCCCCGTGTCCTCGCCGCCCTCGCGACCGCCGCCGTGCGGGGCCTGGACGTCGTGGCGGCCGGGCCCGCCGAGGCCGACGGGGCCGACTTCGACGTCGCCGTCGTGCTCGGCGCCGACCACCGGCGCTACGTCGTGCGCGCCCCCCGCCGCGCCGCCGCGGCCGCCGCGCTGGACGCCGAGGTGGAGCTGCTCAAGGGCCTGGTCGAGCCGCTGCCGTTCGCCGTCCCGGAGGTCGTGGGCACCCTGGCCCTGCCCGACGGCGGCCGGTGCGTCGTGCACCCGGAGCTGCCCGGGACGGCGCTGGACCCCTCGACGCTGCGGCCCGGTCCCGGGCTGGCCGCCTCCCTCGGGGCGGGGCTGGCCGCGCTGCACCGCATCGACGCCGCGGTGTTCACCGAGGCCGGGCTCCCCGTCTACGACGCCGAGGAGTACCGCCGCCGGCGGCTGTCCGAGCTGGACCGGGCCGCCGGCACCGGTCACGTGCCGCCGCGGCTGCTGACCCGGTGGGAGGCCCTCATGGAGGAGGTCACCCACTGGCGCTTCGCGGCGACCCCCGTGCACGGCGACCTCGTCGGCGAGCACGTGCGCACCGACGGGACCGCCCTGACGGGCATCACCGGCTGGGTGGACGCCAAGATCGCCGACCCCGCCGACGACTTCGCGTGGCTCGCCGTCGGCGCCGACCCCGACGCCCTGGAGTCGGTGCTCGAGGCGTACGCGCACGCGCTGCCCGAGCCGCCCGACCCGGACCTGCTGCTGCGGGCGCGGCTGGCCGGGGAGCTGGCCCTCGCGCGGTGGCTGCTGCTGGGCCTGCGGCTGGAGGACGCCGAGATCGTCGAGGACGCCCGACGGATGCTCGACGAGCTCGCCACCCACGCCGACGCCACCCCGCTGGGCTCCTGACCCCGTGCGCCCCCTGGTGCGGCTGGCCTCCGTCAACGCCGCCTCCGGCCGCGACCTGCGCACCGGCCGCATCGACACCGCCGCCCTGGTGGGCGCCGTCGCCGCCCTGGACGCCGACGTCGTCGCGGTGCAGGAGGTCGACCACCTGCTGCCCCGCAGCGGCGGCACCGACCAGACGGCCGCCCTGGCCGCCGGGCTGGGCGCCCGCGGCTGGTTCGCCGCGACGCTGCACGGCACCCCCGGGGAGCCCGACGGCGTCCGCGAGGCGCACCGGACGCTGCCCGGTGAACCGTCCTACGGCATCTCGCTGCTCGTGCGCGGCGACCACGACGCGGCGCTGGGGTTCCGGGAGCTGCGGATGCCCGCCGGGAAGGGACGGCTGCCCGTCCTGGCGCCGGGCACCGGGGTGCGCTGGATCCCCGACGAGCCCCGCGCCGTCGTCGCCGCCGTGGTCCGCACCCCCGCCGGCCCGCTGAGCGTCCTGGGGACCCACCTGTCGTTCACGCCCTGGCAGGCGGGCCGGCAGCTGCGCGCGGTGCAGCAGTTCGCCCGCACCCTGCCGCGCCCGCTCGTGCTGCTCGGGGACCTCAACCTGCCGCCCGGGATCGTGCGCCGGGTGCTGCCCTGGCAGCCGCTGGTGACCGGGCCGACGTTCCCGGCGCCGTCGCCGAAGGTGCAGCTCGACCACGCCCTCGCCGACGGCCTGCCCGCCTCGGTGCGGGTCGAGGGGCGGATCGAGCGCGTCGGCGGCAGCGACCACCGGGCGGTCGTGGTGGACCTGACGTTCTGAGGCGCCCCGGCGCCGCGGGGAGCCTCACGGGGAGCCTCACGGGGCGCCTCAGGGGGCGACCGGCACCGACCGCACCAGCCGCTCCAGGTCGCCGGCGTCCAGCAGGTCCACCGGCCGGACCGTCTCGCCGGTGGAGGCGTAGAAGAACGCGGCGCTCACGTCCTCCAGCGGCACCCCGTGCCAACGGGACCAGGCGAGCCGGTACACGGCCAGCTGCACGTCGCGGGCCCGCGCCGCCTCCCCCGTCGGCGGGCGGCCGGTCTTCCAGTCCACGACGTCCCACCGGGTCCGCCCGTCCGCGCCGGTCGCCGCGAACACCGCGTCGATCCGGCCGCGGACGACGAGGTCGGCCACCGGCGTCTCCACCGAGACCTCCACGAACGCCGGGTCGCGCGGCGCCCACTCCGAGGCCAGGTAGGCCCGCTGCAGCGCCGCGAGCTCGGAGTCGTCGGCGGCGTCGTCGTCGGCCGACCCGGGCAGGTCCACGAGGTCCAGCAGGGAGCTGGCGGTGAACCGCTGCTCCAGCCAGGCGTGGAACGCCGTCCCGCGCCGGGTGGCCGGGCGCGGTTCCAGCGGGACGGGCCGGCGCAGCTGCAGCGCCAGCGCGTCGGGGTCCTGGGCCAGGGCCACCAGCCGGGACGCCGACAGGTGCGCCGGCAGCAGGACCCCCGGCGCCTCCTGCGCCGCGGCGCGCTCGGCCAGCAGCAGCTCGGTCTGCTCGGCCCACGAACGGGCCTCCTCGTCGGGGTCCGGCACGGCCGCCGCCCCGGCCAGGGCCGCCCGGACCAGCGCCGCGCCCGCCTCGACCTCCCCGCGGCGCGCGGCCAGCGGGTCCACCGGCCACACCACGCGCTGCGGCTCGGCCGTCCGCGGGTTCACCGCGCCCGGCTCCGGCGGCGCCGCCGCCGGCAGCGACACCAGCCCCGGCACCGCACCGGGCGGCGCCTCGAGGACCTCGCGCAGGAACCGGGACGGCTCGCGGGGCTTGGTCGCCTCGTCCCAGTACGCCCCGGACAGCAGCAGCTCGGACTTGGCCCGGGTGAAGGCCACGTAGGCCAGCCGGCGCTCCTCGGCGAGCTGGTGCTCCCCGCACGCGCGCAGGAACTCCTCGCGGGCGACGTCGAGCTCCTTCTGCGTCGCGGCGCGCTCGATCGCGAAGTGCGGCAGGCTCGACCGGTCCCCGCGCAGCGGGTAGGGCAGCACGCCGAGGGAGCTGCTGCCCCCGATCCACCCCGGGTCGGTGTCGCCGCCGGCGGGGAAGCTGCGCTCCACCAGGCCCGGGACCGCGACGACGTCCCACTCCAGGCCCTTGCTGGCGTGCACCGTCAGCAGCTGCACGGCGTCGGTGGACACGTCCGAGGCCCCCGGTTCCAGCCCGCGCTCGCGGACCTCGGCGGCGTCCAGCCAGGCCAGGAACCCACCCAGGCCCGGCCGCTGCGAGCTCGCCGAGAACGACGCCGCCGCGTCGGCGAGGGCGTCGAGGTTGCTGCGCTCGAACGACGGGGAGCTGCCCGGCCGGGCGGCGACCTCCACGTCGAGCAGCAGGGCCCGCTCGACCTCCCCGACCAGGTCAGCGACCGGCAGGTGGGTGCGGGTGCGCAACCGGCGCAGCGCCGCGGCCAGCCGCGCCAGCCGGCGCAGCGCCCGCGGCGACAGCCCGCGCCCGTCCGGCCCCCGCCAGCCCGCCGGCGGCAGCTCGTCGAGGGCCTCGACCAGGCTCACGGCCTCGACCTCGTCGGGCAGCACGACGACGTCGACGGGGTCGAGGTCGAGGTCGAGATCGGCCTCGGCCTGGTGGCTGCGCCGACGCTGCAGCTGACGGGCCCACACCCCCAGCGCGGCGAGGTCGCGCGCGCCGAGCCGCCAGCGGGCACCGGTCAGCAACCGGGCCAGGTGGTCGCCGCGGCCGGGGTCGTGCAGGACGTGCAGGGTCGCGACGACGTCGGCGACCTCCGGCGTCGACAGCAGCCCGCCCAGGCCGACGACCTCCACGGGCAGCCCGGCGGCGCGCAGCGCCCGCTGCAGGCCGACGAACTGCGACCGCTTGCGGCACAGCACCGCCGCGGTGCGCCGCGGGCGGGGGTCGGCGCCCGGCACGGCGCGCTCGACGGCCAGGCGCTCGGAGTCGGCGCGCCAGACCTCGGCCAGCCGGGCCGCGACCTCCGCCGCCTCCTCCTCCACGGTGGCGGCGAACGCCGTGCGCACCCGCCCGGTCCCGGCGTCCGGGCGCGGGCGCAGCACCGCCACGGCCCCCGCCTCCCCGGCGTCGTTCAGGGGTGCTGCGACGACGTTCGCGGCGGCCAGGACGCCGCGGTCGTTGCGCCAGCTCGTGGCCAGCGGGAGGCGGGGAGCCGGGGTGTCGTCGGCCCGCCGGAAGTGGGCGGGGAAGCTCGCCAGGTTCCCCGCGCTGGCCCCGCGCCAGCCGTAGATCGACTGGTGCGGGTCCCCCACGGCCGTGACGGGGTGGCCGTCGCCGTACAGCGCCCGCAGCAGCGCGAGCTGGGCGTAGCTGGTGTCCTGGTACTCGTCGAGCAGCACGACGCGGTGCCGGGCGCGCTCGGCCGCCGCGACGGCCGGGACCTCCCGGGCCAGCCGGGCCGCGAGCAGCACCTGGTCGCCGAAGTCGAGCTGCTCGGCGTCGCGCTTGCGCCGCTGGTACTCCCGCAGCAGGGGCAGGACCTCCTTGCGGGCCCGCTGCACCGCGAGGAGGGCGGCGACCTTCGCGAACGGTTCCCCCGGCACGCCCGCGCCGAGCCGGGCGACGCTCTTGTCGTCCTTGGGCAGGGTGCGCACGTGCGCCTCGACCTCGTCGACGAACCGCGCGACGTCCTCGGCCTCGACGAGGTGCTCGGCGCACTCCCCCGCCAGCTGCAGCAGCGCCGCGGCCAGCGTGCTCGGGGCCGCCTCGACCCCGGGCAGGTCCCCGCGCCAGGACTCCACGACGTCGGAGGCCAGCTGCCAGGCCCCGGCGTCGGACAGCACGGTCGACTGCGGTTCGACGCCGAGGCGCAGCCCGTGGTCGACGACGAGGGAGGCCGCGTAGGCGTGGTACGTGGAGACGACGGGCTCGCCCTCGCCCAGGTCGTCGCCGGCGGCCGGGCCCAGGCCGTGCGCGCGCAGGGACCGCAGCCGGCGCCGGACGCGCTCGGCCAGCTCCCCGGCGGCCTTGCGGGTGAACGTCAGGCCCAGGACGTCCTCGGGGGCGACCAGGCCGTTGGCGACCAGCCACACGACGCGCGAGCTCATCGTCTCGGTCTTGCCCGACCCCGCGCCCGCGACGACGAGCATCGGCTCGACGGGCGCCTCGATGACGGCGATCTGCTCGGGGGTCGGGGCGGGCCGCCCCAGCCGGGCGGCGATCTCCAGCGCGGACAGCATCAGCGGCCCCCTTCCTCGACGACGCTGCGCCCGGCGTCCTGGGCCGGGCAGGAGGTGAAGACCGGGCAGTACGCGCAGTGCGGGCCGACGACCGCCTCGAAGGTCGCGGCGGCCATGCCGTCGGCGGCGCGCTCGACGAGGTCGCGGGCCCACCGCGGGTCCTCGTCGTCGGCGAGCGCCGGCTGCTGCTGCTGGGGGGCCTTCTTCTGGCTCCCGCCGAGCTGGACCAGCGCCGCGCCGCCGGACTCCTGCGCGGGGCCGGCGGCGCCCAGGCCGCCCTCCTCGACGGCCAGCTGGTAGACGCCCAGCTGCGGCAGCCGCGCGAGGTCGGCCCCGGACGGCTGCGTCTTGCCCGTCTTGAGGTCGACGACGACGGGACGGCCCCGCGCGTCGCGCTCCAGGCGGTCGACCCGGCCGCGGATGCGGGCGCGCCCGACCCGCGCGTCGACGTCGAGCTCGACGCCGGCGAGGGTGCGCCCGGCCCGGCGGGCGTCGCGGTAGTACTCGGCGAGCTTGTCGAGCATGCGCTCGGCGCGGGCCCGGGCGCGGTCGGCGACCCAGCCCGGCGACAGGCCCAGGGTGGGCCACAGCGCGTCCAGGCGCCGGCGCAGCTCGAAGGCGTCGGCGTCGGGGGCCTCGGAGGCGATGCGGTGCACCAGGTTCCCCAGGGACTGGCTGGTGCTGTCCGCGGGGCGGGCGCCGGAGCTCTCCATCAGCCAGCGCAGCCCGCAGCGCTCGAAGCTCTCCACCCGCGAGGGCGAGACGGCGACCTCGTCGTCGGGGCCGCGCAGGGGGCCGGCGTCGGTGAGGTCGTCGACGCCGTACCAGTCGGCCGGGTCGGCGCCGGGGACGCCGGCGCGGGCCAGCGCGGCCAGGCGCGCCGCGGCGCTGGCCCGGCGCTCGGGCGTCTCGACCTCCGCCGGGGCGCAGACCACCTGGCGCAGCCGCGCCACCAGCGCCGCCAGGGACACCGCGCGGGGAACGGTGGCGACCGGCCGCTCCTCGTCGTCGGTCCCCTCCAGGCCGGCCGCGGCGGCGACGAGGTCCACGAACGCCGACGGCCGCTCGTCCTCGGTGCGCACGGCCGTGACGACCAGCTCGTCGCGCGCGCGGGTGACCGCGACGTGGAACAGCCGCAGCTCGTCCTCCAGCACCGCCCGGCGCGCGCCGGGTCCCTGGCTGTCGCGGCCCTCCAGGACGTCGACGAGGGCCTGGGCCCCCAGCAGGGAGCCGCGCAGCCGCAGGTCGGGCCAGACGCCCTCCTGGACCCCGGCGGTCACGACGAGGTCCCACTCGCGGCCCACCGCGCCCTGCGGGGTGGTCAGCGTCACCGCGCCGGTGTCCGGCGCGCGGTCGGCGAGGGTGTCGGAGGGGACCTCGGCGGCCAGCTGGTCCTCCAGGAAGCGGCCCGCGCTGCCCGCGCCGGGGAACCGGTCGACGTAGCGGCCGGCGGCCTCGAACAGGGCCAGCACGGCGTCGAGGTCGCGGTCGGCGCGGGCGGCGTCGGCGCCCTCGACGGTGGCGCCGGCCAGCGCCGAGCGCTGCCAGCGGGCGGCGAGCCCGCTGGCGTCCCAGACGGCCCACAGGACGGTCTCGGCGGAGGCGCCGGGGGCCAGGGCGGCGCGGCGGCCGGCGCGCAGGACGGCGGCCACCCGCACGGCCGGGGCCAGGGCCGGGTCGTCGGCGCCGAGCCGGGCGAGGTCCCCGGGCGCGTCGGGGGCGGGCTCGGCGTCGGGGTCGGCGAGCACCTCGGCCAGGGCGCTGGTCAGCACGACGTCGCTGGTGCGCCCGCCGCCGCCGGCCAGCTCGGTGCGCCGCAGCGCCTGCCGCAGCCGGCGCAGCGCCACGACGTCGGCCCCGCCGACCGGTGAGGTCACGAGGTCGTGCGCGACCTCGCCGGTCAGCCCGGCCGGGTCGAGCACCACGCCCAGGGCGGCCAGCAGGGGCCGGACGGCGGGCTCGTCCCGGACGGGCACCTCGGCCAGCGGCACCGCCATCGGCACGCCGGCGTGCGTCAGGGCGCGGCGCAGGGCGGCGGTGTGGCCGGCGGACCGGACCACGACGGCCATCCGGGACCAGGGCAGGCCGTCGAGCAGGTGCCGGCGGCGCAGCCGCTGGGCGATCCAGGCCGCTTCCTGGGTCGGGGAGCCGAGGACCGCCACCTCGACCAGGCCCTCCTCCTCGCGGACGGGCCCGGCGAGCCGCTGCGGGGCCCCGCCCAGGGCCCCGATGCGCGTGGAGACCGCGCGGCCGACGCGGTGCAGCGCGGGCCGCTGCCGGTGGTCGGTGCCGAGCACGACCGTGCGGGCGGGGGCGCCGCGGGCGGCGAAGCGGTCGGCCAGGCCCGCGGCCGCGCGGGCGTCGGCGCCGCGGAAGCCCTGGGTGACGCTGTCGGGGTCGGCGGTCAGGACGAGGTCGCGGCCCCCCGCGACGGCCTCGAGCAGCCGCAGGCCCGCCGCGGACAGGTCGTGGGCGTCGTCGACGGCCACGAGGTCCCAGCGCGCGCGCTCGGCGGCCAGCAGGTCCGCGTTCGCGCCGAGGGCCACCACGGCCTCGTCGACGACGGCGGCGGGGTCGTACGCCTCGAACCGGCTGAGGGCGTTGACCTGCAGGTACTCCTCCAGCAGGTCCGCGCCGGCGACCCACTCGGGGCGGCCCTCGCGCCGCCCCAGGGCCCGCAGGTCGTCGGCGCGCAGGCCGCGCTCGACGGCGCGCATGAGGAGGTCGCGCAGCTCGTTGCGGAAGCTGCGCAGCCCCCAGGAGTCCCGCGGGACGTCGTCGGGCCAGTCCGGGACGTGCAGGACGCGGTCGGCCTCGTCGGGTGCGTCGGGCTCGTCGTCGGGCTCGGCGTCGGGCTCGGCGTCGGGCCCGGGCAGCTCGTCGGGGGCCGGGCCCGGGTCGGCCGGGGTCGCGGCGAGGTGGCCGCGCAGCAGCTCGGCCAGGATCGCGTCCTGCTCGGCGCCGGAGATCAGCCGCGGCGGCGGGAGGGCCTCGTCCACGTGGACGCGGCGCAGGATGCCGAAGGCGTAGGACTGCGGCGTGCGCGCCGCCGGCTGGCCCGTGGTGCGCCGCAGCCGGTCCGACACCTCGTCGCGCAGCAGGTCCGCCGCGCGGCGGGTGGGGGCCAGCACCAGCACGCGGTCGGGGGCCACGCCGTCGCGCTCGACGCGGGCCGCGACCAGCTCGCGCAGCGTGCGGGTCCGCCCGGTGCCCGGAGCGCCCAGGACGACCAGGGGGCCGCTGCCGGGGCGGGTGGCCACGACCTCGTCCTGGCGCGGGTCCGGGCGCGCGGCGACCCGCTCGGCCCGCTCGGCCCGGCGCAGCCGCGGCACCGGCGGGCGACGGGGCCCGTCCCCTCCCCCGCCGGGGGTCCGGTCCGGGTCCTGCTGGTCTCGAAGCACGGGGGTCACGGAACCACGGGGGTCCGACACGACCCTCCCGGCGCGTGCGCCAGCCCCAGCTCCCCGACGAGCGCCTCGACGTTCGAGGCCGCGTTGAGGGAGTACAGGTGCAGCACCGGCACCCCCTCGGCGAGCAGGCGGCGCCCGTCCTCGACCGCGACCCGCATCCCCTCCTCGCGGAAGGCGCCCCGGTCGTCGAG
Organism: Kineococcus rugosus; assembly: GCF_050871975.1. NCBI lineage: Bacteria > Bacillati > Actinomycetota > Actinomycetes > Kineosporiales > Kineosporiaceae > Kineococcus > Kineococcus rugosus. Next base: position 32,814 of record NZ_JBJLSJ010000046.1, read on the forward strand.
GAACGGGTCCAGCCGCCGGTGCAGCCACGACGGCTCGTGCCCGTCGGTGAGCCGGCGCGTCACCTCCAGGACCCGGGGGCTGGTGACCGGCAGCAGCCCCGGCAGCAGCGGGACGTCGCTGCCGGTGGCGGCCAGCCGGTCCCGCAGCCGCAGGAAGTCCTCCACGTCGAAGGTCAGCTGCGCGATCGCGAACCCCGCCCCGGCGCGGAACTTGCCCAGCAGGTGCCGCAGGTCGGTGTCGGGGTCCGGCGACTCGGGGTGCCCCAGCGGGAAGGCCGCCACCCCGACGGACTCGGCGCCGCGCCGCAGCGCGAGCCGGACCAGCTGGTCGGCGTGCTGGAACCCCTGCGGGTGCGGTCGCCAGGGCGCGCGGGGGTCGCCGTCCGGGTCCCCGCGCAGGGCCAGGACGTCGCGCACGCCACCGGCGAGGAGGTCGTCGACGACCTGCGCCAGCTGGTCGGCGGGCTGCCCCACCGCGGTCAGGTGGGCGACCGGGCGCACCGGGGTCGAGCGCGCGATCCGCGACGCGAGCTCGACCGTCCCGGCCTTGTCGCCGCCGCCGGCGCCGTAGGTGACCGAGGCGAACAGCGGGCCGAGGGGGGCGAGCCGCTCCACGGCCCGCCACTGCCGCGCCGCGGTGGCCTCGTCGTGGGCGGGCGAGAACTCCACGGAGAACCGCCGCCGCGCACCGCGCAGGTCCTCGACCAGGCTCACCGCTGCTCCTCCCACGGGGCGGTCCACGCCCCGGCGTCCCAGCGGGCGGCGCCCAGGTCGACCCGCACGTCGGTGGCCGCGCGCGCCAGCCGGCGCAGCGGGGTGCCCTCGGCCCGCCAGCGCCGCAGCGCCTCCTCGGCCAGGTGCGGCGGGGTGCTGCCGTCGGCGCGCAGGACGCGCCACCACGGCGCGCCGGACCCGAAGCGCCGCAGCACGTTGCCGACGAAGCGCGGGCCCCGGTCGCCCACCCGGGCCCCGACGTCGCCGAAGGTGAGGACCCGGCCGGGCGGGATGGCGTGGACGACCTCGAGGATCTCCTCGGCCCGCTCGGGCAGCGACGACGTCACCGGCCGAGCGTGCCACGTCGCCGCGGCGTCAGGGGTGCGGCCAGGGGTTGGGCAGCGCACCCTTCAGCCCCTTGGTCTGCTGCATCATCACCGGCGCCGGGCGGCCCACCCCGGGGTGGGGCTCGTGGCCGTGGCCGAGCACGTGACCGATCTCGTGGTTGACGACGTACTGCCGGTAGCCGGTGCGGTCCTCGCCGTAGTCGGGGATGGCCTCCACCCAGCGGTACCAGGTCAGGACGGCGGCGTCGCCGGTCCGGCACGACATCGTCCCCATCGTCCGCAGGGGCCGGCACAGCGCCGCCGAGGTGTCCGGCGTGGCCAGGACCAGCCTCATCTGCGCGTCGCCGTCGGTGCGGGCGAAGCTCGTCGCCCCTCCGGCGCCCCAGCCGCGCGGGTCGTTCAGGACGGTCAGGGCGAAGCCGGCGAACGCCACCGGGTCCAGCACCCCGGCGTCCAGGAGGTCCTGCTCGACCTCGACCCGCACGGTCCGCACCCGCGCCGAGGCGGGGGCGGGGCTGGAGCCGGGCACGACCACCAGCACGCCGCCCCCGCCCTGCGGGACCTCGCGGCGCAGGACGCCCGCGGTGACGTCCGCCGCGGTGAGCCCGGGCGGCGGCGCGGGGGTGCTGGGCGTGCTGGGCGTGCTGGCCGGGGTCTGCGCGGCGGTGGCCGCGGGGGTCGTCGGGACCGGGGCGGCCCGCCCGTCCGTGGCCGCGGGGGTGCCGCCCGCGTCCGCCGCGCTGGGGGTGCGGGTGCACCCGGCGAGCAGGAGACCGGCCCCGCCGAGCAGGACGGCCCGGCGGGCGGTGGCGGCGGGGTGGCCGGCGGGGTGGCCGGTGGGGTGGCCGGTGGGGTAGCCGCGGTGGCGGTGATCGGCGGGCACGACCGCAGCATGTCACCGCGCGGGCACCGGCCGTGGACGCCCCCGGGGTGCGCGGCTCCGTCCGCCGGAAGCGAACCGGGACGCCGCCCGCGCGCGGCGGCGACTAGCGTGGGGCGCAGGGCCGTCCCCCGCGGGACGGCCCTGTCGAGATCGGCGAAACCCTGGAGGGGGCTGCGGTGGAGGTTCGGATCGGCGTGCAGAACGTCGCGCGCGAGCTGGTGTTCGAGTCGGCGCAGACCAGCGAGGAGATCACCGCCGCCGTCACGGAGGCGCTCTCCGCGGGCTCGGTGCTGACGCTGGCCGACGAGAAGGGCCGTCAGGTCGTCGTGCCGGCCGCGTCCATCGGCTACCTGGACATCGGCGCGCAGGAGAAGGGCAAGGTCGGCTTCGGGATCGCCTGAGCCGGGCCCGACACCGCCGCGGGGGCGGGTGGACCGGTCCGGTCCACCCG
>NZ_JBJLSJ010000047.1:0-35025 GCF_050871975.1 Kineococcus rugosus
GGTGCGGGCGTTAGCGTGGGCCACGAGGACCTCCGGGTGGATGTGGACCTTCGACAAGTCACACCCCACTCGGAGGTCCTCCTGCGTTCAAGCCGCCGCGCTGTCACCAACGTCCTGGCCGGGTACAGCTAGTGCGCCAGCAGCGGCCGGGCGCAGCGGCGGTGGGCGGCCTCGACCTCGTCGCGCTGGCGCTCGGCCCGCTCGGCCAGGGCGCGCACCCCGGCGCTCCAGTCGGCCCGTTCGGCCGCGACCAGGTCCCCCAGCAGCCGGGCCGCGACCGCGCGCCGGTGCAGCCCGCCCAGCACGTCCTCCAGCACCAGGAGGGCCTCGACGACGGCCTCCCGGGCGGGGTGCGCGGCGGGCAGCGCCCCGGCCACCCGGTCCACCACCGGGAGCCGGTGCAGCAGCGGGGTGACGCGGCCGGCGTGGGCGGACAGCCAGCTCACCCCCACCACGGCCCAGTCGGTGCTCGCGCCGAGGCGGCGCATCGCGGCCCGCAGCGCCGCGCGGTCGGCGCCGACCTCGCGGCGCAGGCGCAGCAGGGTCGTGCGCTCGGCCACGAGCACCTCCATCGTGGCGGCGCGGCGCAGCTGCTCGCCCAGGCCCGTCGCGGCCGCGAGCTGCTCGTTGAGGTAGGCGCGCAGCACGGGGTCGGCCGCGGGCACCCGGTGCCCGCGACGGGGCAGCCGACCGGAGATCAGAGCGGGGACCGACACCACAGGAGGACGCTAACCCCATGGAGTTCCTGCGCGCGCTGCCGGTGCTGCCGGTGCGCGACCTCGACGCGGAGGTCGCGTTCTACGAGGCCCTGTCGTTCCACGTGCAGCACCGCGAGGACGGGTTCGCGGCCCTGGAGCGCGACCAGGTCCTGTTCGGCCTGCGCGCGGTGGACGTGACGGTGCCGCCGCCGGGGCTGTCCTGGCAGCTGGAGGTGGACGACGTCGCCGGGGTGCTCGAGGCCGCGCTGTCCGCCGGGGTCGTCGTCCGGGAGGCCCCCCGCCAGCAGCCCTCGGGCGACTGGACGCTGCGGCTGGCGACGCCGGCGGGGTACGAGCTGGTCGTGGAGGGTCGGTCCTCGGGCTCGACGGTGCTGGACCTGCGGGCCCTGGCGCTGTCGCTGCCGGACGTGGTCGAGCTCGTCGACGAGGGCCGCACGACGTTCCGGCGCATCGGCGGCGACTGGATCGCGCGGTTCACCGGGACCCTGGCCGAGATCCGCACCGACGGGGTGGTCGAGGTGGACCTGGGGGCGGTGGGGCGCGACCACCTGGAGGAGCTGCTGCGCTCGGCGTGGGAGGAGCACGGCCCGCCGCCGGCCGACGGCGTGGGGCCGCTGCGCACGGAGTGACGGGTGTGACCGTCCGTGACGGTCAGGGGGTGCGGGTCTGCTCGTTCCGGTGGAGCGGCCCCGCTACGTCACGTAGCGTGTTCATTCGGTCACACAATCGCAGGACGTAGGGGGAACACGTGGACGGCGCGCGCAGCGGCATGCTCATGACCGAGGGACCCGGGGTCGACACCACCGTCACCCTCATGCCCACCGCGTCCCACGGGACGGGCACCTGGCACACCGCGACCGTCCGCTCCTGGACCGCCGGCGCCGCCGGGCTCGTCGTCACCAGCCACGTCACCGCCGACCCCACCACCGTCGAGGCCCTCGACGGCCAGCGCGTCTGGGTCAGCACCGACGCCGGGGACGGCTCCTCCGTCACCCCGCACGCCGTCTTCCAGGCCGTCGCCCAGGCCCACCGCGACGACGAGCTCGCCCTCACCGGCGTGATGCTCCTGGCCGCCGAGACCCGCCGCGGCGCCGTCCGCGCCCCCGCCTCCCTGCCCGCGCACCTCACCATGGCCGAAGGCGTCGCCGACGTCCGCACCGTCGACTACTCCCGCACCGGCATGCGCGTCGAAGGCGCCCAGGACATGCCCGCGCACACCGACGTCGAGGTCGCCCTCGAGCTCGGCGACGGCCTCGAGGTCCACGCCCGCGGCGAGGTCCTGCGCGTCGACCAGACCTCCGGCGAGGCCGTCGTCCGGTTCGTCGAGCTCGACGAGGACGCCGCCGCGGCCCTCGAGCGCAGCGTGCTCACCGAGCTGGCCCGGCAGAACCGGGGCTGACCCCCGGCGGGGTCCGCCGTCAGCCCTGCGACTCCGGCTGCTGCGCCCACCACGCCCGCAGCTCCCGCTCGGCCTCCTCCGGCCCCAGCGGGCCGCGGTCCATCCGCACCCCCAGCAGGTGCTGGTAGGCGCGGCCCACCACCCGCGACGGCCCGATCCCCAGCAGCTGCATGATCGCGTTGCCGTCCAGGTCGGGGCGGATCGCGTCCAGCTCCTCCTGCTCGCGCAGCGCCGCGATGCGCGCCTCGAGGTGGTCGTAGGCGTCCGACAGCCGCTTGGCCTTGCGGGCGTTGCGCGTCGTGCAGTCGCTGCGGGTGAGCTGGTGCAGCCGCGGCAGCAGCGGCCCGGCGTCCGTGACGTACCGGCGCACCGCCGAGTCGGTCCACTCCCCGTCGCCGTACCCGTGGAAGCGCAGGTGCAGCTCCGTCAGCCGCGCCACCGCCTTGACCGTGTCGTTGTCGAAGCGCAGCGCCTTCAGCCGCTTCGCCACCATCTTCGCGCCCACGACCTCGTGGTGGTGGAAGCTCACCCCGCCGCCGTCCTCGAACCGGCGCGTGCGGGGCTTGCCGATGTCGTGCAGCAGCGCGGCCAGCCGCAGCAGCAGGTCCGGGCCGTCGGTCTCCAGGTCCATCGCCTGCTGCAGCACCGTCAGGGAGTGCTCGTAGACGTCCTTGTGCCGGTGGTGCTCGTCGATCTCCAGCTGCAGCGCCGGCAGCTCCGGCAGCACGTGCGCCGCCAGGCCCGTGTCGACGAGGATCCGCAGCCCCGCGACCGGGTCGGCGGCCACCAGCGTCTTCTCCAGCTCCACCCGCACCCGCTCGGCCGACACGATCGCGATCCGGTCGGCCATCGCCGTCATCGCCCGCGTGACCTCGGGGGCCACCCGCAGCCGCAGCTGCGCCGCGAACCGGGCCGCGCGCATCATCCGCAGCGGGTCGTCGGAGAACGACTGCTCCGGCGTGCCCGGCGTGCGCAGCACCCCCGCGGCGAGGTCGGTCAGCCCGTCGTGCGGGTCGGCGAAGTCCAGCGACGGCAGGCGCAGCGCCATCGCGTTGACGGTGAAGTCGCGCCGGGACAGGTCCCCCACGAGGTCGTCGCCGTAGGACACCTCGGGCTTGCGCGAGTCCGGGTCGTAGCTCTCGGAGCGGTACGTCGTGACCTCGACGACCACGTCCCGCTTGCGCGCGCCGATGGTCCCGAAGTCGCGGCCGACCTCCCAGTGCGTGTCCCCCCACGCCTTCAGCAGCGCGACGGTGTCGTCCGGGCGCGCGTCCGTCGTGAAGTCGAGGTCGGAGGAGCGCCGGCCCAGGAACGCGTCGCGCACCGGGCCCCCCACCAGCGACAGCTCGAACCCGGCGCCCTCGAAGACGCGGCCGAGCTCGACCAGCACCGCCATCACGGGCTCCAGGGCGCTGACCGCCCGGCCCCGGGCCTCCTCCAGCGCCCGTTCCAGGACGGCGGCCGGTTCGGCGGGGGCGGGCTCGCGGGACTCCTCGTGCAGCACGGGGTCCAAGCCTGCCATGAGTCGGTGGGTGCGCTGGCTACAGTGAGCCGATGGTCAAGCCTGCCCGGGAGCCGCGCCGCCGGCTGCCCACCCTGCAGGAGACCTCCTCGGGTGGGCTCGTCGTCGACCTGTCCACCGGGGTCCCCCGCGCCGCGGTCATCTGCCGCCTCAACCGCGCCGGGCGCGCCGAGTGGTGCCTGCCCAAGGGCCACCTGGAAGGCGAGGAGACCCTCGAGGAGGCCGCCGTGCGCGAGATCGAGGAGGAGACCGGGATCCGCGGCGAGGTCGTCGAGAACCTCGGCAGCATCGACTACTGGTTCTCCGCCGACGGCCGGCGCATCCACAAGGTCGTGCACCTGTTCCTGCTCAAGGCCGTCGGCGGGACGCTGACCGTCGAGAACGACCCCGACGCCGAGGCCGTCGACGTGGAGTGGATCGCCTTCAGCGAGCTCGACGCGCGGCTGGCCTTCCCCAACGAGCGGCGGGCGGCGACGGCGGCGACCCTGCGCCTGGGCGAACTGGCGTGAGGGCCCGCGCCGACGGGCCGGACCTCAGCCGTCGGGGCCTGCTGGCGGGCCTGGCCGCCGGGGCGGCCGTCCTGACCCCGGGGACCGCGGCCGCGGCGGTGGTCCCCCGGGGGACCACCGCCGCGCTGCCGCTGCGGGTCGTGCTGCTCGACGTCACCCCCTCGGCCTACGCCGCGGACGACCCGGCCCGGTCCACGATCGTCGTGCGCGCCCGGGTGGAGCACCGCGGCACCGGCGCGCTGACGTCCGTGACCGCCCGGCTGGTGGCGCAGCGCTCGCCGTCGGTGGCCCGCTCCGCGCTGGACCAGTGGGCCCGCGCCTCCGAGCGCGCCTCCATCACCCGGTCCTCGGCCAGCTCGGACGACGTCGTCGTCGGGACCGGCGACCTCGCCCCCGGCGCCTCCGCCGAGGTCGAGCTGACCCTGCCCGCCGCCTCCCTCGGCCCCGGCGTCGGGGCGCACCTGGCCGCCGTGGAGGTCTCCGACGACGCCGGCCGCACCGGCATCGCCCGCACCTTCCTCGTCTCGGCCCCCACCGGGGTCGCCGTCACCCCCACCCCGCTGACCCTGCTGCTGCCGCTGGTCACCGGCCGCGACGGCTCGGCCACCGGCCTGGCCCGGGCCGTGACCGAACGGCTCGGCCCCCTCGTGGCCGGCAGCGCCGACCCCCGGGTGGCGTGGGCGCTGGACCCCGCCCTGACCCGCGCCCCCGTCGGCGCCCGGGACGGCGGGCAGGACGGCGGGCAGGACGCCGCGCCCGCCGTCCCCGACCCCACCGCCTCCAGCACCCCGCAGCCCACCGACGAGGAGGCCCGCACGCTCACCGGCTGGCTCCAGGAGCTGTCCGCCGCCGCCGCGGGCCGCGACGTCCTCGCGCTCCCCTACGGCGACCCCGACCTCGCCGCGCTCGACCGCGCCCCCGTCGGCACCGACCTGCTCGCCCGCGCCACCGCCGCCGCCCGCGGCGCCGCCGACGCCCTCCCCGGCGCCACCGTCCGCACCGACGTCGCCTGGCCCGCCGACCAGGCCGCCGACGAGGACCTGCTCGCCCTCTGCGTCTCCGGCGGGGCGTCCGCGGTCGTCCTCGACGACACCTGCCTGCCGCCCGACGGGGACCTGACCTACACCCCGGCCGCCCGCGCGACCCTGGACCTGCTCGACACCTCCGTCGAGGCCGTCGTCGCCGACCGCACCCTGTCCTCCGTCCTCGCCGACGCCGCCGACCCCGACCAGGTCGCCCTCGTCCGGCAGCGGCTCGTCGCCGAGGCCGCCACCACCACGCTGCAACGGCCGGGGACCGCCCGCGGGCAGCTGGTCGTCGCCCCCCGCAGCTTCGCCCCGACCGCCGAGGCGCTGTCCGGGCTCGTCGCCGCCGTCGAGGCGTCCGGCTGGGCGACGTGGGCCCCGCTGTCCGAGCTGCTCGCCACCCCCGCCCCCGACGTCCCCCGCGCCGCCCCGGCCGTGACCGCCGCGAGCGCCCGCGCGACCCTGCCCACCAGCCACGTCAGCGCCGTGGACCGCGAGCTCGTCGCCGTCGACGACTTCACCAGCGCCCTGCCCCCGCCCGCCGCCGACGCCGGGCCGCTGCCCCAGCAGCGCGCCGCCCTCCTGCTGCTCGGGGTGTCCTGGCGCGGGCACACCGGGCAGCTGCCCACCGCGCGCGAGGAGCTCGCCGCCGCCGTCACCGCCCTCACCGCCGGCGTCGGCGTCGTCGCGGGCAGCGTGCGCAACCTCGCCGCCGAGCGCAGCGAGCTGCCCGTCACCGTCGTCAACGAGCTCGACGTGCCCGTGGAGGTCGACCTCGTCCTCAAGCCCCGCACCCCCCGGGTGCAGCTGGAGGCCGTGCCCCGGCAGACCGTCGCGGCCCGCAGCCAGCAGCGCGTCGCCGTCCCCGTGCGGGCGCTGGCCAACGGGTCCGTCGTCGTCGAGGCGCAGCTGCGGACCCCCGCGGGCAGCACCATCGGCTCCCCGGTGGAGATCCGGCTCAACGTGCGCGCCGACGTGGAGGACTGGATCAGCGGGGTCGTCGGCGGGGGCGCCGCGGGCCTGCTGGTGCTCGGCGTGGTCCGCGCCGTCCGCAAGGGGCGCCGGCGCGTCGACGAGGCCGCGCACGCCCCCCTGGACGCCCGGCCCGAGCGGGCCGGCTCAGCGGCGGACCCCGGGCAGCCGGCGACGTAGTGGGCCCGCGAGGTCGTCGAGCTCCCGCACCCGCATCAGCTTGCACAGGCCGAGGAAGACGACGAGGACGACCACCCCGCCGACGAGGACGACGGCGAGGTTCACGACCTGCGAGTCCACCGGCCCCACCAGCCGCGTCCCGGCGAACACCAGCCCGCCGGTGACGACCGCGATGATCCCGACCCGGACCGCGGTGCGCAGCAGGAGGTACCCCCCCAGGCCCCGGCCGTCCCGGGCCCGCAGGTGCCGGCGCAGCAGCACCAGCCCGACCGCGCAGGCCACGACGTTGGCGACGCTCATGGTCGCGCCGATGCCCACGACGGTCCACTGCGGCGGCACCGCGACCCAGCAGACCACGTTGCCGGCCGCGGTGATCACCGCGTTCACCAGCGCCACCCGGAACGGCGTCCGGGCGTCCTCGTAGGCGTAGAACACGCGGCTGACCAGGTAGTTCACGCTGAACGGGACCAGCCCGAGCGACATCGCGACGAGGACCTGCCCGATGGGCCGCCCCCCGTGGACCATCGCGGCCCCGATCCACGGGCCGAGCGCGACGAACCCGGCCGTGGCGAGCGCCCCCACGACGGTGACGGTGCGGGCGCCGTGGGAGAAGTCGCGGCGGACCGCGGCGGTGTCCCCCGCGTGGGCCGCGGAGGCGAGCCGGGTGAACAGCGCCGTCACCAGCGACACCGCCACCAGGGAGTGCGGCAGCATGAACAGCAGGTAGGCGTACGTGTAGGAGGCGCCCGTGGCCCCGGGCACGCGCATCGCGGCGAGCTGGTCCCCGGCGCGGGTCGCGGTGTTCGTCGTGAGGACGAAGACGAGCTGCCCGGCCACGACGGCCGCGAACGTCCACCCGGCCACCCGGCCCGCGCTGCGCAGCCCGATCCCGCGGAACCCGAACCGGGGCCGGTAGCGGAAGCCGATGCGGCGCAGCGGCCAGAACAGCACCAGCGCCTGCGCGACGATCCCGAGCGTCGCGGTCCCGGCCAGCAGCGCGACCATCCCGGGCGTCCACTCGTCGGCGGCGAGGTCCTCGGCCCCCGGCACCGCGACCATGAAGACGGCCAGCCCGGCGATCGCGACGACGTTGTTCAGCACCGGCGCCCACATGAACGGCCCGAAGCTGCCCCTGGCGTTGAGCACCTGCCCCAGCACCGTGTACAGCCCGTAGAAGAAGACCTGCGGCAGGCACCAGAACGCCAACGCGGTCGTCAGCGCGATCCAGTCCTGCGAGAAGGACGAGGCGTAGACCCGCACCACGACCGGGGCCGCGAGCGTGAGCAGCGCCGTCGCGACGGCCATGACGAGCAGGGCCAGGGTGATGAGCCGGTCGACGTACTCCTTGCCGCCGTCGGGCTGCTTCAGCGCCCGCACGATCTGCGGGACCAGGACGGCGTTGAGCACCCCGCCGGCCAGCAGCATGTAGAAGACGTTCGGCGCCTTGTTGGCGACGTCGAAGACCTGGGCGCCGACCTCGACGGTGCCCCCGATCGCGGCGCCCTGCACCACGCTGCGCGCGAACCCCAGCACGCGTGAGACCAGCGTGCCGCTGGCCATCAGCGCGCTGGCCCGGGCCAGGGAGGCCTTGGACTCGTCCGGGACGGTCTGGTCGGGTGTCGCGCTCACGACGACGATGGTGGCCGATGCGTGCGCCGGACGGGTCATCGCGTCCCCGGTCCGGTCAAGGTCTTCACACGCGGTGACGACCCACCTGCTGTGCGGGACGTCGGCCGGGTGCTGTCCACGGGGGTGCTGACCCTCCTGCTCGCCGCGCCCGCGACGGCCGCCCACGCCGACCCCGCCGGCGGGACGCTCGCCGCCCGGGCCGACGCGCTGCGCACCCGCGTCGCGGAGCTGCGGGTGCAGCAGTCGGTGGCGACGGAGGCGTACGGCACCGCCGTCGAGGAGGCCGCCGCGGCCGCCACCGAGGAGGTCCGGGCGCAGACCGCGCTGGACGCCGCGGCGGGCACCAGCGGCCGGGCCGGCGCGGACGCCACCCGCCGGGTCCGGGCGCTCTACATGGCCGGCCCGTCGCTGCCGGCGGGGCTCGGGGCCCTCGCCCCGGGCCGCCTCGACCGGGCCGCGACGGCGGCCCGCGACGCCTCCCTCGCCGCGGCGGTCGTCGCGCGGGACGCCGCCACCGTCACCCGGGCCGCGGACGCCCGGGCCGCCGCGGCCGCCGCCGCGGCGAGGCTGCGGGAGGTCCGCGCCCGGGAGTCGGCCGCCGAGGCCGCCGCCGCGCGGGCCCGCACGGAGGTCGCGGCGGCCCTGGCCGAGCAGGAGCGCCTGCTGGAGGGCGCCGACGCCGCCGTCCGGCGGGCCGTCGCCCGCGAGGAGGAGGACGCCCGGCGGGCGGCGCTGGCGGCCGCCGCGGCGCGGGCCGCGGCCGCGGGGGTGGCCGACGCCGCCCCCGCGACGGCCGACGCCGCCGGCGGCACCGCCGGGGACGCCACCGGCACCGCGCGGGCCGCCGTCGCCGCGGCCCGCACCCGCACGGGCGCCCCGTACGCGTGGGGCGCCACCGGCCCGTCGACGTTCGACTGCTCGGGCCTGACGCAGTGGGCGTACCGGCAGGCCGGCGTGGCCGTCCCCCGCACCTCCCGCCAGCAGTACGCGGCGCTGCCGAAGGTGCCGCTGGACCGGCTGCAGCCCGGTGACCTGGTGTTCTACGCCTCCGGCGACGACCCGTCGACGATCCACCACGTCGCGCTGTACCTCGGTGGCGGCCGGGTCCTGCACGCCCCGCACACCGGTGACGTGGTGCGGGAGGCGGGCGTCGCGATGGACGGGCTCCTCGGCGCCGTCCGGCCCGCCTGACCCCCGCGCCCCGCGCGCGTCGGACCGTCACGCGCGGTGAGCGCCCTAGCATGGGGGCGACACGCAGGCGCGCGAACACGACTTCGGGGGGTTGGTCTGGACGGGGCAGGCCGCAGCACGGGTGAGCAGCTCGTCGCCGACCGGTACGTCCTCGATCGTGAGCTGTCCGTGGCCCGTGGTGACGACGGGGACCGGGCGGGGCCGAGGGACTACGCCGGCCGCGACCTCACGCTGGACCGGCCGGTGCGGGTGCGGGTGCTGGACGCGTCCGACCCGCGCGCGGAGGAGTTCCTGGACGCCGCGCGGCGCGCGGCGATGCTCAACGACCCCCGCATCCCGCGCATCCTCGACGCCGGGACCGACGCCGGGGACGGCGCCACGGCGACGGTGTACGTCGTGGAGGAGGCCGTGGTCGGGGCGTCGCTGACCGAGCTGCTGCGGTCCGGTCCCCTGCGGCCCCCCGCGATCCGGGCCCTCGTCGGCGAGGTCGCGACCGCGCTGGACGTCGCCGCCCGCCGGGGCCTGCACCACACCCGCCTGACCCCCGACGACGTCCTGCTCGGGCCCGACGGCGTCGTGCGCGTCCGCGGGGTCGGCGTGGAGGCGGCCCTGGACCCGGACCCGCCAGCGGTCTCGCCGGCCCGCGCGGCGGCGCTGGCCAACCGCGCCGACGCCGTGGCCCTGGTGGCGCTCGTGTACGCCGGCCTGGTGGCGCGCTGGCCGCAGCTGGAGGGCCTGGCGCCGCACCCGGGGCTGCCGCCGGCCCCGGCCGGTGAGGGGCGTCCGCTGCCGCCCAAGGACGTCCGCCCCGACGTGCCCAACGACCTCGACACGCTGTGCGTCGTGACGTTCGGCCCGCACGAGGACGGCCCGCGGGACCCCGCCGAGCTGGCCCTGCAGCTGGCGCCGTGGTCGATGGACGCGTGGGACGAGACGCTGCGGCGGATGCGCGGGGAGGCCGCCACCGCCGCCGTGCGCGGCCGGCTGAAGAACCGCGACGAGGTCGTGCCGGAGTCCGAGCCCCCCGTCCCCTTCACGCGCCCGCACTCCACGGCCCGTCCCCCGCGCGACGACTCGCGCTTCGTGCTGGGCCTGGTGGGCGGGGTCGTCGTGGTCGGCCTCGTGCTGGCGCTGTGGCAGCTGAGCCGCATCGACGTGCCCGGCGCCGGCCTGGCGGGTGCGTCCGCGTCGCCGTCGGCGACCGCGTCCGCTCCCGCGACGGCGGCCGTCCCCGCTCCCGCCCCGGCACCGCCCGCCCCCGCGACGCCGGTGGCGCTGCCGGTGACCGCGGTCTCGGCGCTGGACCCGCAGGGCGACGGCGGGGAGTCGTCCGAGACGGCCCCCCGGGCGGTCGACGGGGACCCGGGCACCGCGTGGGAGAGCCAGCGGTACAACTCGGCGGCGTTCGGCGGGCTGAAGGACGGCATCGGCCTGCTCCTGGACCTCGGGGCCCCGGCCGACGTCACCTCGGTGGCGCTGACCAGCGGCGGTGAGGGCGGGGCGATGCGGTTGCTGGCCGCTCCGGGGGCGACCCCGGACGGGTGGCAGTCCGTCGCGTCGGCGCCGGTGGGCGGGCAGCAGGCGCTCACCCCGGCCCAGCCGGTGCGGGCTCGGTACCTCGCGGTGTGGTTCGACGAGCTGCCGACGACCGAGGGGGTCTTCCGGGCCTCGGTCGCCGCGATCGCCGTCACCGGGACGCCGGTCACGTGACCGGGTCGGGCGCGCCCGGTACCGATCCCCGCTCGGACGCCGAGCTCGTCGCCGCGCACGTCGCGGGCGACCCGGAGGCGTTCGGGGAGGTCGTGCGCCGGCACCGCGACCGGTTGTGGGCGGTGGCGCTGCGCACCGCGGGCGACCGCGAGGAGGCCGCCGACGCCGTGCAGGACGCCCTCGTCTCGGCCCTGCGCGCCGCGGACCGGTTCCGCGGCGAGTCCGCGGTGACGACGTGGCTGCACCGGATCGTCGTCAACGCCTGCCTGGACCGGGCCCGGCGCCGGGCCGTCCGCCCGACGCGGCCGCTGGAGGAGGAGGTCGGGCCGGGCGAGGACGGCCTGCGCACCGGGGCCGCGCTCGCCGTGGTCGACGACGCCACCCCGCACGTCGAGGCGCAGCTGGACGTGACGGCCGCGCTGGCGCGGCTGCCCGAGGCCCAGCGCGCCGCTCTGGTGCTGGTCGACATGTACGACGTCCCGGTCAGCGAGGCCGCCGCGATCCTCGGGGTGGCGGTCGGGACCGTGAAGTCGCGGTGCTCGCGCGGACGGGTGGCGCTGGCCGCGCTCCTGGGACCGGCGGGGAACCGGTGAGCGGCCGGGCGCGTCGTAGTCCCCGGTCGTGCTGGAGGGAGGCGGGTTCCGAGTGAGTGAGTTCGACGACGAGGAGCTCAGCGCGCAGGAGCGGCACGTCCGCGACCTGCTGCGCGGGGCGGCCGACGTCGGGCCGATGCCCGCCGACGTGGTGGCGCGCCTGGACGCCGCGCTCGCCGACGCCCGGGCCGGGGACCGCCCGGCACCGGGGGCGACGGTGGCCTCGCTGTCCGCGCGCCGGCGCTGGTCGCGGCGCCTGCCCCGGCTGGTGGCCGCGGCCGCCGCGGCCGTCGTGGTGGGCGGGGGCGCGCTGCACCTCGCCCTGGACGACGGGTCCGGGACGTCCTCCTCGTCGAGCGCGGGCGGTGGCGCGGGCGCCGACTCCGCGGCCGGTTCGCCCGCGGCGAGCGAGGCGGTCCCGCCGGCGGCGCGGGTGCTGCTCAGCGGCACCGACTACACCGACGTCGCCGCCGTCCAGGACCTCGGCGAGGAGTCCCTCACGCCCGAGGAGGGCACCGACGCGAGCTCCGGCACCGGCGCGGCCGACGACGCCACCCCCGGCACCGGCGCGGACGACCGCAAGCCGACGATGCTCAACGCCCCGCAGTCGGAGCCGGAGGGGTCCGCGACGAGCGACCCCTCGCAGCTGCCCAACGCCGAGCGGGCGCTGGCCTGCACCCGCGCCCTCGGCGTGGACCCGACCACGGTGCGGGTCGTCGAGATCGCGAACTGGCGGTCGCAGCCGGCGGCGTTCGTGGTGCACACCACCCCCGACGGCGCGCAGGTGGTGGTGGTCGCGCTCGGGTGCAGCCCGGGCGACGAGGCCCTCAGCACGGTGCCGGTCCCGCAGGGCTCCTGACCCCTCGGCCCGGGGAACAGCGGGCCCCTACGATCGGTTGAGCAGTCAGCAGCGCGAGGACCCCGGACGGCGGGGCCCGGCACCGATCCAGGGAAGCAGGTCCGCACAGGTGAGCCAGTCGACGAGCGAGGTCCGCGACGTCATCGTGGTGGGTTCGGGCCCGGCCGGGTACACCGCCGCGCTCTACGCCGCCCGCGCGGAGCTGCGGCCGCTGGTGTTCGAGGGGTCGGTGACGGCCGGCGGTGCGCTGATGAACACCACCGAGGTCGAGAACTTCCCCGGCTTCCCCGAGGGGATCCTGGGGCCGGACCTGATGGACAACATGCGCTCGCAGGCGGAGCGGTTCGGCGCCGAGCTCATCACCGACGACGTCGTGGACGTCCGGCTCGAGGGTGACGTCAAGGAGGTCACCACCGGCGGCGGGCAGACCTACCGCGCCCACGCGGTGATCCTCGCCCTGGGGTCGGCCTACCGCGAGCTGGGCCTGCCCGACGAGAAGCGGCTGTCCGGCCGCGGGGTCAGCTGGTGCGCCACCTGCGACGGCTTCTTCTTCCGCGAGCAGGACATCGTCGTGGTCGGCGGCGGCGACTCCGCCGTGGAGGAGGCGACGTTCCTGACGCGCTTCGCCCGGTCGGTGACGATCGTCCACCGCCGCGACGAGCTGCGCGCCTCGCGCATCATGGCCAAGCGGGCCCACGACAACGAGAAGATCTCGTTCGCGTGGAACTCCGAGGTCGTCGCCATCCAGGGCGAGAACAAGGTGGAGGGCCTGACGCTGCGCGACACCGTGACCGGCGAGACCCGCGACATCGCGGCGACGGCGCTGTTCATCGCCGTCGGCCACGAGCCGCGCACCGACCTCGTCAAGGGTCAGGTCGACCTGGACGAGAACGGCTTCGTCCTCGTCGAGGGCCGCACCACCCGCACCAACGTCCCCGGCGTGTTCGCCGCCGGTGACGTCGTGGACCACACCTACATGCAGGCCATCACCGCCGCCGGCATGGGTTGCTCCGCCGCGCTGGACGCCGAGAGGTTCCTCGCGGCCCGCGCCGACACCGCGTTCGACGAGCAGCCGTCGCGCGAGGAGACCGACCCCGCCGTGGCGACGGCTGACACCGTCGACCGTCCCCAGATCCGCTGAGAACCGGAGGAACCCCGTGAGTCAGAACACCGCCGCCGTGACCGACGACAGCTTCGACGTCGACGTCCTGCAGTCCGACAAGCCCGTCCTCGTCGACTTCTGGGCCCCCTGGTGCGGCCCGTGCCGTCAGGTCGCCCCGATCCTCGAGGAGATCGCCGCCGAGCACGGCGAGAAGATCACCGTGGTGAAGGTGAACACGGACGAGAACCCGCGGATCGCCGCGAAGTACGGCGTCACGTCGATCCCGACGCTCAACGTCTACTCCGGCGGTGAGGTCGTGAAGTCCATCATCGGCGCGCGTCCCAAGCCCGCTCTCCTGAAGGAGCTGGCGGAGTTCGTCGGCTGACGTTCGACCGCTCCACGACGGCCGGTACCCCTCGGGGTACCGGCCGTTCCACGTGGAACGGAACGAGGTGCGGCGGCCTCAGCCGGGGGCGACGCCGGTCAGCGTGGGGACGCGCACGCTGCCGAGGAGACGCTCCAGGGCCGCTTCGACGTCCTCACGCCACGACAGCGCGGTCCGCAGCTCCAGCCGCAGCCGCGGGTAGCGGTGGTGTGGGCGGACGACGGTGAACCCGACCGACTCCAGCAGGTGCGCGGGCAGGACGCAGGGGTCGCTGCTGTCGTGCGCGGAGTCGCTGTTGCCGTCCCCGCCGACGGCGGCGGGACCGCCGCCGTACGCCTCCACGGCCTTCAGGCCGCGCTGGGTCAGGTCCTTGGCCGCCCCCTGCAGGAGCATCCGCGCCAGGCCCTCCCCGCGGAACGCCGGCTCGATCCACCCGGTGGTCAGCATCGCCGCGTCACCGCTGATGGGCGCGGTCGGGAACTGGCTCTGCTGCGGGACGTAGACGGGCGGCGCGTACATGACGAACCCCACGGGCTGGTCGTCGACGTAGACGAGCCGGCCGCACGGCCCCCACTGCAGCAGGACCGTGGAGATCCACGCTTCCTTCTCGAAGTCCGGGTAGCCCGCCTCGGCGGCGCGCTGCGCAGCCGCGGCGTCGAGCTCCCAGAACACGCACTGGCGCGACTGCTTCGGCAGGTCCGCCACGGTGTCCAGCGTCAACGGCGCCATCCGACGACCCACCAGGGCGGCCTCCCGTCCAGCAGCACAGCGTTCGACGACTCCGCGGAGCCCGACGAGGACGGTGTCCCGCGTCGTGCGTCCCGGCAGTCTAGGTGGCGGGTGATGACGCGCTCCACACCCGGAGCGACCCTCTCACGAAGGTCCGGCGGCCTGCCACGGGAGCGCTCGGCGCGGGCGAGGTGCCGCCGCGCCGAGCGCTCCTGCGGGTCAGTTCCCGGCCTCCAGGAGGCGCAGGATGCGGTCGAGGTCGTCGACCCCGGCGAAGTCGACCGTCAGGCGACCGCGGGTGCGGCCCATGCTGATCTTCACGCGCGTGTCGAGCCGATCGGCGAGCACGGTGGCCCGCTGCTCCAGCTCGGGCTGGGGCTCGACCGGGTTCCGGCGACGGGGAGCGGTGTCGGCGTCCCCCAGCGCGATCACCTCCTCGACCGCGCGGACCGACAGCCCTTCCGCGACGACCCGCTGCGCCAGGCGCTCCATGGCGGCGCCGTCCTCCAGAGACAGCAGCGCGCGGGCGTGGCCGGCGCTGAGGACTCCGGCGGCCACCCGACGCTGCACCAGCGGGGGGAGCTTCATGAGGCGCAGCGTGTTGCTGATCTGCGGCCGGGAGCGGCCGATCCGCGACGCCAGCTCCTCGTGGGTGCAGCCGAAGTCCTCCAGCAGCTGCTGGTAGGCGGCGGCCTCCTCCAGCGGGTTCAGCTGGCTGCGGTGCAGGTTCTCCAGCAGCGCGTCCCGCAGCAGGTCGTCGTCGGTCGTCTCCCGCACGATGGCCGGGATCGTGTCGAGCCCGGCTTCGGTGGTGGCGCGCCAGCGACGCTCGCCCATGACCAGCTCGAAACGCGCCGCACCGTCCTCGGCCGCAGCGATCGGGCGCACCACGATCGGCTGGAGCACCCCGATCTCGCGCACCGAGTGGACGAGCTCAGCCAGGTCGTCCTCGTCGAAGACGGTGCGCGGCTGGCGGGGGTTGGGCGTGATGGACGTGACGGGGATCTCCGCGAACCGCGCGCCCGGGACGTCCAGCAGCCCGTCCGGGGCCGGCTGGGCGACGGCCACCTCCTCGGTCGCGGGAGGCTCGACGGGGCCGTCCTGCTCGGTGTCCGCGATGACGACGGCGAGGTCCCCGATCCGCTCCTCGCGGTCCGGGCTCTCGACGGTCTCCTGCTCGACCGCGTCAGCGTCGTCCGCGAGCGGCGTCGGAGCGGGCCGCTGGTCGAAGAACAGGTCGACAGGTCGCGCCGCCGGGCGCATGGCGGGCGGGATGGTCGCCGTGCCCGCCCCGGCCCGGTTCGCCGGAGTGGTCGCCGGGCCCCCGCTGGGGATCAGGGCACCGAGCCCTCGACCGAGACCACGTCGCTTGTCGCTCACGCTTCACCCTCCTTCGACGCGATCCCGCGTCGTGTCACCCGGCCGTCCGTCCAACGCGCCCAGGGGTCCGCCACGGCGGGCGGCGCACCGACGCCAGCATCCCCCGCCGCCACGAGCTCCTCGTGAACGCCACGCTGAGCCATCTCCCGAGCGGCTTCGAGGTATGCGCGGGCCCCCGAGGACGACGGGTCGTAGGTCATGACCGTCTGCCCGTGGCTCGGGGCCTCCGAGATGCGCACCGACCGCGGTACCAGCGACCGCAGGACCTGCTCGCCGAAGTGGTGACGGACCTCCTCCACGACCTGGGCGGCCAGGCGGGTCCGCCCGTCGTACATGGTGAGGAGGATCGTGGTCACGGCGAGATCCGGGTTCAGGTGCTCCTGGATCAGCTCGATGTTCGACAGCAGCTGGCTCAGCCCCTCCAGCGCGTAGTACTCGCACTGGATGGGGATGAGGACCTCCGGGGCCGCGACGAAGGCGTTGATCGTCAGCAGTCCAAGGCTCGGCGGGCAGTCGATGAGCACGTAGTCCACCCGGCGTTCGCCGGCCTGCTTCAGCGCCTTGAAGTACTTCGCCACCGCTCGCTGGAGGCGCGACTCCCGCGCGACCATCGAGACGAGCTCGATCTCAGCCCCGGCGAGGTCCACCGTCGCCGGGGCGCACCACAGGTCCGGCGCCTCGGCGCACTGCTGGATGACCTCGGCCAGCGGGCGGCCTTCCACCAGCACTTCGTACATCCCGGGCACGCCCGAGTGGTGGTCGACCCCCAGAGCCGTCGACGCGTTGCCCTGCGGGTCCAAGTCCAGCACGACGACCTTGAGGCCGGCCGCAGCGAGCGCGGACGCCAGGTTCACCGCCGTTGTGGTCTTGCCGACCCCGCCCTTCTGGTTGGCGATGGTCATGATGCGCGTCTCGGTGGGCAGCGGGAAGCGCTCCACCACTCGAGGGCTCGATGTTTCACGTGGAACGAAGGGCTCGTCGTCGAGCGCGTCGATCAGCGTGGCGTCCTCCGAGCTGACCGGCTCTTCACTGCGCGAGCTGTCGTGCAGCTCCACCACCGGGGCGAGCGTTTCACGTGAAACGACCTCAGGCTCTGTCGGCGCTTCGTCGATCGGTTCAGTCAGCTGGGCCTCCTGAGGAACGACGGTGAGTACCGGCGCAGTCGACGTTTCACGTGAAACGTCCTCCGCTACGTCGTCTACCTGATCGTCCGTTTCACGTGAAACGTCCGGGAGGGGATGAGCGGCGAACCAACCCAACTGCCCGTGGCCTCCCGAGGCAGGTCGTCCGAACCAGCCGAGCTGACTCACGCTGCGCTTCCTTCCTTGGTCATCGACGCCGGTTTCGCGGCGCCCGACGCTTCTGAGTGGCGGGTGCGGTGGCGGACCGCAGCGGGCCGTGCCCGCGAGCTACGCGCACCACCGTCGTGCCGGACTCCTCGTCCGGTCCGACGCGCAGTACTTCTGGAGTCTCCACGATCCCCATGTGCTCCAGTGTCGCCGCTGCAGCAGCGATCTCGTCGGAGGCACTCCGCCCCTTGATGGCGATCAGGTGCCCACCGGTGACCACCAGGGGCAGCGCCCAGCCGTACAGCGTCGCCAGCGGCGCGACAGCACGGGCGGTCACCACCGAGGCCGAGAACTCACCCCGCACGTCCTCAGCCCGGCCCCGAGCCACGGCCACCTGGTCCCGCAGGCCGAGTTCGACGACGGCCTCGCGCAGGAAGCTGTAACGGCGCTCCAGCGGCTCCACGAGGCGCACCTGGACGTCCGGCCGCGCCAGCGCCAGCGGAATGCCCGGCAGGCCGGCGCCAGAACCGATGTCGATGACCGAGGACCCCTGCTCGATGACCTCGCCCAGGTAGGCGCAGTTCAGCAGGTGCCGGTCCCACAGACGGGGAACCTCTCGCGGACCGATCAGCCCACGCTCGACACCGGCCCCGGCCAGCAGGTCGTGGTACACCGCAGCCCGTTCGGCTCGAGCCCCGAACACGCGGGCGATCTCTTCGTGGGGCACCTCAGGGGCGTCCCCAGGAACGACGAAGGGCGACGGTGTTTCACGTGGAACACCGTCGCCCTCAGGCACATCATCCGACACCCCGTCACCCTATCGGCCGGGGGCGGAGGGTCAGCTCACTCGTCGGCGGCCTGGGGATCGGCCTCATCGCTCGTCGTGGCGGTCGGGAGGACGACCACGCGGCGACGTGGCTCCTCGCCCTCCGACTCGCTGTCCAGGCCCGCCGCCGCCACGGCGTCGTGCACGACCTTGCGCTCGAACGCAGGCATCGGGTCGAGGCGCTCGGCGGTTCCGCTGGCCTTGACGCGCGCGACCACCTCGTGCGCGAGGCGCACCAGGGCGCCGCGCTTGGTCGAGCGGTGACCGGCGACATCCAGCATCAGCCGCGTCCGGTCCCCGGTCTGCGCCTGCACGGCCAGCCGGGTCAGCTCCTGGAGCGCGTCGAGCACCTCACCGTCCGGGCCCACCAGGCGCGACAGCGCGGGCGTACCGGCCTCGTCGGCCACGATCGCGACCGATGCACGGCCGTTCTCGATGTCGATGTCGATGTCACCGTCGAGGTCGGTGATGTCGAGCAGCTCCTCGAGGTAGTCGGCGGCGATGTCGCCCTCCTCCTCGAGTCGCGACTTGGCGCCCCCCTTGCGGCGGGGCTCCTCGGTCGGCGTCGCGTCGGCGCCCTCGGTGTCGACCGAGGGGGTCTCGACAGCGTCCGTCGTGTCGTTCACACGTCCTCCTGGCTGGTGTGGCGGTGGAGCTGGCTACGAGTCAGCGGTTCGGGCCCTGGCTCGACTTCGAGCTGCCGGGTCGACGCTGTCCGCGGTTCCCACCGCGCTTGGGCTGCTGGCGCTGACGGCGGACCGGGGCCGCCGTGGTGTGCTCCGCGGCAGCCGGGGTGGTGCCGGTGTCGGTCGTCAAGACCTGCCCGCGCCGGGCGGCGCGGCGCGCGCGGCGCTCCTGCAGCTCCTTCTCGGCGAGGGAGCCGGGGTTCGGCATGCGGCGGATGACGAAGAACTGCTGACCCATGGACCACACGTTCGTGGTCAGCCAGTACAGGAGGACACCGATCGGGAAGTTGACCCCGGAGACGGCGAAGATGATCGGCAGGATGTAGAGCATCAGCTTCTGCTGCTGCGCGAAGGGGTTGCCCTCCATCGACGCCGACGAGGTGTTCTTCGCCATGAGCTGCTTCTGCGTCACGAACTGCGACGCGGACATCAGAACGATCATGACCGCGGTCAGGATGATCGCGTTCCAGTTGCCCGAGCCCCAGGAGCGCATGAAGACGTCCGACAGCTGGGCGCCGAAGATCGTGGCGGCGTCGGCCTGCTTCACGAGTTCCTCGTTGAGCGGCCCGACCGTCTTCTCCTGGGCGATGCCGTTGAGGGTGTGGAACAGCGCCAGGAAGATGGGGGACTGGAGCAGGATCGGCAGGCAGCTCGCCATCGGGTTCGTCCCCGACGTGCGGTAGAGCGACATCATCTCCTGCTGCATGGCCTGGCGGGACGCCGGGTCGTTCTTGCCCTTGTACTTCTGTTGGATCTTGCGCATCTCGGGCTGGATGACCTGCATCCCGCGCATGGCCTTGATCTGCTTGACGAACAGCGGGATCAGCAGGATGCGGATGACGACCACGAGGCCGACGATCGACAGCGACCACGCGGCGCCGCCGGCGGGGTCCAGGCCGATCCACGTGAACAGGTCGTGGAATCGCACCATGATCCATGCGACCACCCACTGGATGGGATGGAGGAGGTCGTAGAAGAAGTCGATCATGGGGCGGTGTGTCCTCTCACAGGGGTCTGGCTCACGGGGCCTTCACCCGCGAGTGGCCCTTCGGCGGAACGGGGTCCACGCCACCAGGGTTCCACGGGTGGCAGCGGAGGAGTCGCCGGACGGTCAGCCAGGTCCCGACGACGGCGCCCCGCGTCCGCAACGCCTCGACGGCGTACGCGGAGCACGAGGGGTAGAAGCGGCAGGTGGGACCCAGGACGGGCGACACCAGCAGTTGGTAGGCGCGCACGAGCAGCACCAGCACCAGCGCCGGCCACCGCACGGGGTGCCACCACGGCCGCGCGGGCGTCGGCTCCCGACGGGCCCGCGCAGCGGGGTCAGCCATCGCGGACCAGCCCCAGCCGGCGCAGACCGCGGTCGACGTCGACGGCGAGCTCGGCCGAGGTGGCGTCCGCCGCGGCGGGCAGGGCCCGGACCACGAGCAGCCCGCCCGCGGCGGGGAGCAGGGGCAGGCGCTGCGCGGCGACGTGCCGCAGACGCCGCTGGGTGCGGTGCCGGACGACGGAGTTGCCGACGGCCTTGGACACGACGAAGCCCACCCTCGTGGGGTGGGCTCGGTCGGTGGCCGCCCAGTGCAGGACCAGGCGGCGGGTGCCCACGCGCCGACCGTTCCGCAGGGCGACGGTGAAGTCGTCCCGCTGGCGAAGGCGGTGCTCCGCGGTCAGCACGCGGGCGCGGTGACGGAGGTCAGGCGGCGATCTGCGCGCGACCCTTGCTGCGGCGCGCCGAGAGGATGGCGCGGCCGGCGCGGGTGCGCATGCGCAGACGGAAGCCGTGCACCTTGGCGCGACGACGGTTGTTCGGCTGGAAGGTGCGCTTGCTCACGTCGGTACTCCTGTGATCTCGGGCGGGCGGGCCCCGCCGGACTGCCGACGCGGGTCGCAGGGCGACCCGGCAGGCGATGCGGAGCACAATCCCCAGCAGAGTACGGTCCGTGACGCACCCTGGTCAAAGCGCGCGCGAGGCGGCCCGCCGGGCGGGCGGTGCGCCGTTCACAGCGCACCGGCGCGGGACCGTCCAGGGCGGTCGGGGGGAGGTACCGTTCCTGCAGAGGTCCGGCGGGTCGCCCTGCCGGGACCGAGGTCCTCGACGGCGGGGCGGAGCGCCGCGGGGTCGCCGGGGCGTCCCCGGAGCACCGGCACGGCGGACGGCACTTGAACGGTGGGCGTCGACGTTGTTACGGTCCCGCTCGACGTGCCGACGCCCGCATCCGCATCGAGGTGCCTGCGGCGGGCCGTTCGTCGCACCCCCGCCGTCATGCACAGCTGTGGACAGGGGTGTGGATGAGCCCCGTCGAACGGATCCGGCACGACGGGAGAGGGCTCGAGTGGAGACCGACGGAGGGGACTTCCCCAGCGTCTGGGAGCGCGCGGTCGCGCAGCTGGACGACGGCGGGATCACTCCGCACCAGCGTGCGTTCGTCCGCCTGACGCGCCCCCTGGGGCTGCTCGACGGGACGGCCCTGCTGGCGGTGCCCAACGAGCACACCAAGGACGTCATCGAGCAGAAGGTCCGTGAGCCGCTGACCCGCGCGCTGTCCGACGCCTACGGCTCGGCCATCCGGCTGGCGGTGACCGTCGACCCCTCCATCGGGCAGATGCTCACCCCCGAGCGCACCGGTGAGCGGTCCGGCGCCGACGGGGTGCCCAGCGTCGAGCGCGAGCGCGTGGCCGCCGGCACCGTCCCGGACTCCGAGTCCACGATCGCGGACGACCGGCGCTCGGGCTTCCGCGGCGACGTCGAGGAGGGCTCCCCGCTCGACGACTCCGACCCCGACCTGCTCTTCACCGGCTACAAGGTCGACCGCGGGGCGGGCACGGGGCGCCAGGCCCCGCGCAACCGCTCCACGAAGGTCGAGAACTCGCGGCTGAACCCGAAGTACATCTTCGAGTCCTTCGTCATCGGCGCCAGCAACCGCTTCGCGCACGCCGCGGCGGTGGCCGTCGCCGAGGCCCCGGCCAAGGCGTACAACCCGCTGTTCATCTACGGCGAGTCGGGGCTGGGCAAGACCCACCTGCTGCACGCCATCGGCCACTACGCCCAGAACCTCTACCCCGGGGTGCAGGTGCGGTACGTGAACTCCGAGGAGTTCACCAACGACTTCATCAACTCCATCCGCGACGACAAGGCCCAGGCGTTCCAGCGCCGGCACCGCGACGTCGACGTCCTCCTGATCGACGACATCCAGTTCCTGTCGAACAAGGTCCAGACGCAGGAGGAGTTCTTCCACACCTTCAACACGCTGCACAACGCCAGCAAGCAGGTGGTCATCACCTCCGACCTGCCGCCCAAGCAGCTGTCCGGCTTCGAGGAGCGCATGCGGAGCCGCTTCGAGTGGGGCCTGATCACCGACGTCCAGCCCCCGGACCTCGAGACCCGCATCGCCATCCTCCGGAAGAAGGCCATCGGGGAGCGCCTGGAGGTGCCGGACGACGTCAACGAGTACATCGCCTCGAAGATCTCGTCCAACATCCGCGAGCTCGAGGGTGCGCTGATCCGCGTCACGGCGTTCGCGAGCCTGAACCGCCAGCCCGTCGACATGAGCCTGGCCGAGATCGTCCTGCGCGACCTCATCCCGAATGACGAGACGCCGGAGATCACGGCGGCGGCCATCATGGGGCAGACCGCCTCGTACTTCAGCGTCACGCTGGAGGACCTCTGCGGGACCTCCCGGTCCCGGACCCTCGTGACGGCGCGGCAGATCGCGATGTACCTGTGCCGGGAGCTGACCGAGCTGTCGCTGCCGAAGATCGGCCAGCACTTCGGCGGTCGCGACCACACGACGGTCATGCACGCCGAGCGCAAGATCAAGCAGCAGATGGCGGAGCGGCGCAGCACCTACAACCAGGTGACCGAGCTCACGAACCGCATCAAGAAGCAGGCCGGCGCCTGATCCCGCGCCCTCCGGGCCCCGAGCAGGGGGTCCGGGGCCCGCGGGGACGTGCCGTCCCCACCGCGGTCGTCCGCGCGCGCTGACGCCGGCGGGCACCGCCACCCGGTCGACCGGAGCCACCCACGAGGACGTGGGCGGTTCCTGCGGTCGTGCGCCGGGACGACCGCACCACCCCGGGCGCAGCCGCCGCGAGGTGCGGCTGCGGCCGGCGACGGCCCGTCCGGCCGCTCCCCAGCCCCCCACCCCGGGTCCCGGGCGCCCACGCACCGCCCCGGGGGCTCCGGGCGGGCCCCTGAGCCGTCCGCTCACCCGGTCCCGCCGCGTCCCTGTCGTCCCCCCGTCCGGTGGCCCGTCGTCGCGCTTGCCGGGCCCGACGAGCGTCCCGATCGGCTGTCCACAGTTGTCCACACGCTGGGGACAGGCATGTGGACGACGGGGCCGCCGACGGTGGACAACCCCGTGGACCAGCGGTGGACGAGCGGGGGACGGCCTGGGGACGGCGGTGGACACCGGCGCGCCCGACGCTGCGCCTGTGGACGACGCGGTCGGCGGGTCCTCAGGCCGTCCACACGTCCCCACAGGCCTCGAACGGCCTCTGACCTGCGCGAACGCCCGGTCGTCCACAGCGTCCACAAGGGTTACTACGACGACTGATCCCTCCATGGTGAAGCTCGTCAGCCCACGTCCAGTGTGGACCGGTTGTGGGGAAGGACGCCCTGGAGGCGGGCCCGACCCGGGTCGGGAGCGCTGTTCGAACAAGCCGTGCAGGGCGGTCCCCACCGCCACCACGGAGAGTGACCGGTGGAGCGAGGTCCGGAGCCGTGGGCGGGGGAGGGGCTGTGGAGGCGGCTGCACGGCGTGCCCCGCTCTCCACTACTGTCGGAAGCCGCCCCCCGTGACCACGTCCGTGGACCGGGGCCGACCGAACGCAGGACGACTGGAAGGCGGTGCCTGGTGGAGTTGCAGGTCGAGCGCGACGTGCTGGCCGACGCCGTCGCGTGGGCGGCCCGGGCTCTGCCCTCGAGGCCCCCCGTCCCGGTGCTGGCCGGTGTCCTCCTGGAGGCCACCGAGGAGGGCACGCTCAAGCTGTCGACGTTCGACTACGAGGTCTCGGCCCGGGTCGAGCTGACGGCGGACGTGCGCACGGCCGGCAAGGTCCTGGTGTCCGGGCGGCTGCTCGCGGACATCTCCCGCAGCCTGCCGAACCGCCCCGTCACCCTCACCACCGAGGGCTCCAAGGTCGTCGTCACGTGCGGGGCGAGCCGATTCACCCTCCTGACCATGACGGTCGAGGAGTACCCCGCGCTGCCGCAGCTGCCCGACGCCTCGGGCGAGGTCGCCGGCGGCGAGTTCACCGAGGCCGTCGCCCAGGTCACGATCGCGGCCAGCCGCGACGAGACCCTGCCGATCCTCACCGGCGTCCGGATGGAGATCGAGGGCGACCGGCTCACCCTGCTGGCCACCGACCGGTACCGGCTCGCCGTCCGCGAGCTGCGGTGGCGCCCCAGCACCCCGGACCTGTCCGCGGTCGCGCTGGTGCGGGCCCGCACCCTGTCCGACGTCGCCCGCTCGCTCGGCTCCTCCAGCGCCCTGACGCTGGCGCTGGCCGACGGCAAGAGCGACCTCATCGGGTTCCAGGCCGAGGGCCGCTACTCGACCTCGCTGCTCGTGGACGGGGAGTACCCTAAGGTCCGGGCGCTGTTCCCGGCCGAGTCGCCCACGCACGCCGTCGTCTCGACCGCGGCGCTCACCGAGGCCGTCAAGCGCGTCGCCCTCGTCGCCGAGCGCAACACGCCCGTGCGGTTGCGGTTCGAGGACGGCGTGCTCTCCTTGGAAGCGGGCCAGGGCGAGGACGCGCAGGCGACGGAGGCCCTGGAGGCCACCCTCGTCGGCGAGTCGATCGCCATCGCCTTCAACCCGCAGTTCCTGCTGGACGGCCTCGGTGCGCTCGGTGCGCCGTTCGCCCGGCTCTCGTTCACCCAGGCGACCCGTCCGGCCGTCCTCACCGGGCAGCAGGACCTCGACGGGGACGACGACTCCAGCTACCGGTACCTCCTGATGCCGGTCCGCCTCGCCGGCTGAGCCGGCGAGAACACCTGCCCGGCCGGGTGGTCGGGCGCGAGAAGGGAAGCCTCTGACCATGCACATCGGTCTCGTCGGTCTCGGCAAGATGGGCGGGAACATGCGTTCCCGCCTCCGCGACAAGGGCATCGAGGTCACGGGGTACGACCCCAACCCGGACGTCACGGACGTCTCGAGCCTCGCCGCCCTGGTGGACGCCCTGCCGTCGCCGCGGGTCGTCTGGGTGATGGTGCCCTCGGGCAAGATCACCCGGGACACCGTGGCGAACCTGGCGCCGCTGCTGAAGGACGGCGACCTGGTCATCGACGGCGGCAACTCCAAGTGGACCGACGACGAGGTCAACGCCAAGCTCCTCGCCGAGCGCGGCACCGGCTACCTGGACTGCGGTGTCTCCGGCGGCGTGTGGGGCAAGGACAACGGCTACGGCCTGATGGTCGGCGGGTCCAAGGGCCACGTCGAGCTCGCGATGCCGATCTTCGACGCGCTGCGCCCGGAGGGGCCCCGCGAGGAGGGCTTCGTCCACGCCGGCGGCGTCGGGGCGGGCCACTACTCGAAGATGGTCCACAACGGCATCGAGTACGGCCTGATGCACGCCTACGCCGAGGGCTACGAGCTGCTCGAGGCGAAGGGGATCATCCACGACGTCCCCGCCGTCTTCAAGGCCTGGACCCGGGGCACGGTCGTCCGCTCCTGGCTGCTGGACCTCATGGTCCGCGCCCTGGAGGAGGACCCCAAGCTGGACAACATCCGGGGCTACGCGCAGGACTCCGGCGAGGGCCGGTGGACCCTCGAGCAGGCCATCGAGAACGCCGTCCCCATGCCGGTGCTCGCCGCGGCCCTGTTCGCGCGCTTCTCCTCCCGCCAGGAGGACTCGCCCTCGATCAAGGCCGTCGCCGCGCTGCGCAACCAGTTCGGCGGCCACGCCGTCGCGCAGGCCGGGCCCACGTCGGGCACGGGCTCCACGAACGGCTGAGCCCCCGCGTGCACGTCGCGCACCTGTCGCTGGTCGACTACCGCTCCTACCCGAGCCTGGAGCTCGACCTGCGCCCGGGGACGACGACCTTCGTCGGGCTCAACGGGCAGGGCAAGACGAACCTCGTCGAGGCCATCGGGTACGTCGCGACGCTGGGCAGTCACCGGGTCTCCGGTGACGCCCCGCTCGTGCGGCAGGGCGCGGCGCGGGCCGTCGTGCGGGCCGGGCTGGTGCGCGGCGGCCGCCGGGCGCTCGTGGAGCTGGAGATCACCCCGGGGAAGGCGAACCGGGCCCGGCTGAACCAGAACCCGGTGCGCCGGACCCGGGACGTGCTGGGGGTCCTGCGGACCGTCCTGTTCGCCCCGGAGGACCTCGCCCTGGTCAAGGGCGACCCGACGGAGCGTCGGCGCTACCTCGACGAGCTGCTGGTCACGCGCTGGCCGCGGGTGGCCGGGGTCCGCGCCGACTACGACCGGGTGCTGCGCCAGCGCGGGGCGCTGCTGAAGTCGGCCGGTCCGGCGATGCGGTCGGGGCGGGCCGACCCGCACGCCCTGGACGTGTGGGACGAGCAGCTCGCGGCCACGGGCGCCGACCTCCTCTCGGCCCGCCTGGCGCTGCTGTCGGACCTGCGGGAGCCGGCCGGTGACGCCTACCGCTCGGTGAGCCGGGGGCAGGGGGAGCTGGAGCTCGGGTACCGCTCGTCGTTGCCGCTGCTCGCCGAGGGGGTCGCCACGACGCCCGGCGGCGCCGCGCCGAGCCGGGAGGAGCTGCGGGTCGCGCTGCTCGTGGCGATGGCCGACCAGCGCAAGGCGGAGCTGGACCGCGGGGTCTGCCTGGTGGGCCCGCACCGCGACGACCTGGTGCTGACGCTGGGCGGAATGCCCGCCAAGGGGTACGCGAGCCACGGCGAGAGCTGGTCGGTGGCGCTCGGGCTGCGGCTGGCGAGCTACCGGCTGCTGCTCGAGGACGACGTGATGGACGACCCGGGCGGGCCGGTCCTGATCCTCGACGACGTGTTCGCGGAGCTGGACGCGGGCCGGCGCGAGCGGCTGGCGGAGGTGGTGGCCGACGCCGAGCAGGTCCTGGTGACGGCGGCCGTCCCCGAGGACGTGCCCGCGGTCCTGCGCGGTGAGCGGGCCGACCGGGTCTTCGTCAGCACCGGGGCGGCGGTCCGGGAGGACGGCGGTGACTGAGCCGCCCGGCGCCGAGGGGCCCGACGGGGCGGTCGAGCCCCCGGGGGACGAGGACGGCGCCGCGGACGGGACCGGCGCGGACCTGGCGCGCACCGCCCTGGGCCGGGCGCGCGCGGCCGCGGCCGCCAAGGGGCTGCGCCCCGGTCGGGCGCCGCTGGGCGGGGCACGGCCCGGGGACGAGCGGCGGCGCGAGGACGCCCGTCGGCGCGGGGCCTCGGCGCGGTCGGGGGCCTGGCCGGACGCCCGCGACCCGCAGACCCTGGACGCCACCCTGGGCCGGCTGGTCGGGGAGCGCGGCTGGGAGCAGCCCGTCGCCGTGGGCGGCGCGTTCGGCCGCTGGGACGTGGTGGTCGGCCCGGAGCTGGCCGGGCACTGCACGCCCGAGTCGCTGAAGGACGGCACCCTCGTCGTCCGCGCGGAGTCGACGGCGTGGGCGACGCAGGTCCGGCTGCTGACGAGCCACCTGGTGCGCCGGCTGGACGAGGAGCTCGGGCACGGGGTCGTCACCAAGGTCGTGGTCCGCGGTCCCCGGCCGCCGTCGTGGCGCAAGGGCGGGCGGTCGGCCCCCGGGGGCCGGGGCCCGCGCGACACCTACGGGTGACCGGCTCGCACGCCTGACCCCCCGGGTGCGTGGTCCCCCACGTCGAGGGGGGTCGGACGGCTCAGGGGGCGCGCTGGGCGCGCGCAGCGCGAGCCGGGGCCCGGGACGGGGTAGACTGGGAGCGAATCTGGCGGTCGACACGGGCCTCGTCACGAGGAACACCAGCGTCCGGGCCCTCCCGCCCCGACGCCACCCGCGCGGCCGCCTCGACGCGGAGGGAGCACACCCGCTCGTGCCTGACGAAGAGACGCACGGTCCCGAGGACGGCGCCACCCCGGCGAACCCCGAGGACGCCCCCTCGTTGGCCGACGCGGTGACCCCCGACGGCGCGCCGAACCCCGA
The DNA here is from genome assembly GCF_050871975.1 of Kineococcus rugosus. NCBI lineage: Bacteria > Bacillati > Actinomycetota > Actinomycetes > Kineosporiales > Kineosporiaceae > Kineococcus > Kineococcus rugosus. The sequence goes on from NZ_JBJLSJ010000047.1 coordinate 27,796, forward strand.
GTACGGCGCCGACGCGATCACGGTCCTCGAGGGCCTCGAGGCGGTCCGCAAGCGTCCCGGCATGTACATCGGCTCCACCGGTGAGCGCGGGCTGCACCACCTCGTGTCCGAGATCGTCGACAACTCCGTCGACGAGGCGCTCGCGGGGTACTGCGACACCATCGACGTGACGCTGCTCGCCGACGGCGGTGTCCGCTGCGTCGACAACGGCCGCGGCATCCCCGTCGACGTCATGCCCGGTGAGGGGCGCCCGGCGGTCGAGGTCGTCCTGACGGTGCTGCACGCGGGCGGGAAGTTCGGTGGCGGCGGGTACGCGGTCTCCGGCGGCCTGCACGGGGTCGGCAGCTCCGTCGTGAACGCGCTGTCGACCCGCCTGGACGTGGAGGTCCGGCGCCAGGGTCACGCGTGGCGGCAGTCCTACGCCGACGGGGTGCCGCTGGCCCCGCTGGAGAAGGGCGAGGAGACCGACGAGACCGGCACGACGATCACGTTCTGGGCCAACGGCGAGATCTTCGAGACGACCGACTACTCGTACGAGACGCTGCGCACGAGCTTCCAGCAGCGGGCCTTCCTCAACAAGGGCCTGACGCTGTCGCTGACCGACGAGCGGGTGCACCCCGAGGACGAGACCGCCGAGGCCTCGACGGACGACAAGCCGCAGCGGGCGGTGAGCTACCGCTACGACGAGGGGCTCATCGACTACGTCAAGCACATCAACGCGCAGAAGAAGAACGAGGCGCTGCACGAGACGGTCATCTCCCTGGAGGCCGAGGACAAGGAGAAGGGCATCGCGGTGGAGATCGCGATGCAGTGGACGACCGCGTACTCCGAGGCCGTCTTCACCTACGCCAACAACATCAACACCTCCGAGGGCGGGACCCACGAGACGGGGTTCCGCACGGCGCTGACCGGTCTGGTCGTGGACTACGCGCGGTCGCTGAAGCTGCTCAAGGAGAACGAGACCCTGGAGGGGTCGGACATCCGCGAGGGCCTGACCGCGATCATCTCGGTGAAGCTGTCCGAGCCGCAGTTCGAGGGCCAGACGAAGACGAAGCTGGGCAACACCTCCGCGCGCACCTTCGTCAACGCCCAGGTCCGCGAGCACCTCGGGCACTGGTTCGCGGCGAACCCGAAGGAGGCGGCGACGATCGCGCGCAAGGCGCACTCGGCGTCGGTGGCGCGGCAGGCCGCGCGCAAGGCGCGGGAGGCGAGCCGCAAGTCGCTGCTGGAGCGCAACTCGCTGCCGGGCAAGCTGAAGGACTGCCAGTCCAACAACCCGGCCGAGTGCGAGGTCTTCATCGTCGAGGGGGACTCCGCCGGCGGTTCGGCGACCCGCGGGCGCGACCCGCGGACCCAGGCGATCCTGCCGATCCGCGGGAAGATCCTGAACGTCGAGAAGGCCCGGCTGGACCGCGCCCTGGGCAACCAGGAGGTCCAGGCCCTCATCACGGCCTTCGGCACCGGCATCGGCGAGGACTTCAACCTCGACAAGCTCCGATACCACAAGATCATCATCATGGCCGACGCCGACGTGGACGGTCAGCACATCCGGACGCTGCTGCTGACGCTGCTGTTCCGCTACATGAGCCCGCTCGTCGAGAACGGCCACGTCTACCTGGCGCAGCCGCCGCTGTACCGGATCAAGTGGCTGGGCGGCACGGAGCACCACGAGTTCGCCTACTCCGACCGGGAGCGCGACGCGCTCATCGAGGCCGGGCTGGCCGCGGGCAAGAAGCTGCCCAAGGAGGGCCGGACCCAGCGGTACAAGGGTCTGGGCGAGATGAACTGGGACGAGCTGTCCGAGACGACGATGGACCGGACCCACCGCACGCTGCTGCAGGTCACGCTCGAGGACGCGGCCGCGGCCGACGCGGTGTTCTCGGTCCTGATGGGCGAGGACGTGGAGTCCCGCCGCAGCTTCATCCAGCGCAACGCCCGTGACGTGAGGTTCCTCGACGTCTGAGCCGGTTCCACGTGAAACAGCACCGGACGTCGCGACCTGAGAGGCAACACCCGTGAGCGAGAGCACCACCGAACCCCCCACCGGCGACCGCGTCGAGCAGGTCGACCTGCAGGCAGAGATGCAGCGGTCGTACCTCGACTACGCGATGAGCGTCATCGTCTCGCGGGCGCTGCCCGACGTGCGGGACGGGCTCAAGCCCGTCCACCGCCGGGTGCTGTACGCGATGTACGACGGCGGGTACCGCCCCGACCGCGGGTACTCCAAGTGCGCCCGCGTCGTCGGGGACGTCATGGGTCACTACCACCCGCACGGCGACTCCTCGATCTACGACGCCCTGGTCCGCCTCGCGCAGGACTGGTCGCTGCGTTACCCGCTCGTCGACGGGCAGGGGAACTTCGGCTCGCCCGGCAACGACCCGGCCGCGGCCCCCCGGTACACCGAGTGCCGGATGGCCCCGCTGGCCATGGAGATGGTCCGGGACATCGACGAGGAGACCGTCGACTTCTCCCCGAACTACGACGGGCACACCACCGAGCCCGACGTCCTGCCGAGCCGGTTCCCGAACCTGCTCGTCAACGGGTCGGCCGGCATCGCCGTCGGCATGGCGACGAACATCCCGCCGCACAACCTGCGCGAGGTCGCCGAGGGCGCGAAGTGGTTGCTGGACAACCCCGACGCCTCCGACGACGAGCAGCTCGCGGCGGTCATGCAGCGCGTCAAGGGCCCGGACTTCCCGACCGGGGCGCTCATCCTCGGCCAGCGCGGGATCGTCGACGCCTACCGCACCGGCCGCGGCTCCATCACGATGCGCGCCGTCGTGACGGTCGAGGAGATCCAGGGCCGGACCTGCCTCGTCGTCAGCGAGCTGCCGTACCAGGTGAACCCGGACAACCTCGCGGAGAACATCGCGGCCCTCGTGCGCGACGGCCGGCTCACCGGCATCGCCGACGTCCAGGACCACACCTCGGGCAAGACCGGTCAGCGGCTGGTCATCATCCTGCGCCGCGACGCCGTCGCGAAGGTCGTGCTGAACAACCTCTACAAGCACACCCAGCTGCAGACGAACTTCGGCGCGAACATGCTCGCGCTGGTCGACGGGGTGCCGCGCACGCTGCCGATCCACGCGTTCCTCAAGCACTGGATCAGCCACCAGCTGGACGTCATCGTCCGCCGCACCCGCTTCCGGCTGCGCAAGGCCGAGGAGCGCGCGCACATCCTGCGCGCGCTGCTCAAGGCCCTCGACGCGATGGACGAGGTCATCGCGCTCATCCGGGCCAGCGCCACGGTCGAGGCCGCCCGCGACGGCCTCATGGGTCTGCTCGACATCGACGAGGTCCAGGCCCGCGCGATCCTCGAGATGCAGCTGCGCCGCCTGGCGGCCCTGGAGCGCCAGCGCATCACCGACGAGTACGACGAGCTGATGCGGCTCATCACCGACTACAACGACATCCTCGCCCGCCCCGAGCGGCAGCGGGAGATCGTCGGCGAGGAGCTGGCCGAGCTCGTCGAGCGATACGGCGACGAGCGCAAGACGCAGGTCCTGCCCTTCGAGGGCGACATGACCGTCGAGGACCTCATCCCCGTCGAGGACGTCGTCGTCACCGTCACCCGCGGCGGGTACGCCAAGCGCACCCGCACCGACCTCTACCGCGCCCAGCGCCGCGGGGGTCGCGGGGTGCGGGGGGCCTCGCTGCGCGAGGACGACGTCGTGGAGCACTTCTTCACCACGACGACCCACCACTGGCTGCTGTTCTTCACCAACCTCGGCCGGGTGTACCGGGCCAAGGGGTACGAGCTGCCCGAGGGGGGCCGGGACGGCCGCGGCCAGCACGTCGCCAACCTGCTGGCCTTCCAGCCGGGGGAGCGGATCGTCGCCGTCCTCGACATCGAGGACTACGAGCAGGCCCCGTACCTGGTGCTGGCGACCCGGCGCGGCATCGTGAAGAAGACGCGGCTGTCGGAGTACGACTCCAACCGCTCCGGCGGGCTCATCGCGATCAACCTCCGCAGCCACGTGGCCGAGGACGGCGGCGAGGAGGTCGACGACGAGCTGTTCGGGGCGACCCTGGTCAGCGAGGACGAGGACCTGTTCCTCGTCTCCCGCAAGGGCATGAGCGTCCGGTTCGAGGCGACCGACGAGAACCTGCGCCCCATGGGCCGGGCCACCTCGGGCGTGACCGGCATGAAGTTCCGCGGGGACGACGAGCTGCTCGCGATGGCCGTGGCCCGCGACGACCTGTCCGTCTTCGTCGTCACCGAGCTCGGGTACGCCAAGCGCACCCGGATCGGGGAGTACCGCAAGCAGGGCCGCGGGGGTCTGGGCATCAAGGTCGCGAAGCTGAGCGACGAGCGCGGCGACCTCGTCGGCGCCCTGACGGTGGCCGACGACGACGAGGTCCTGGTGGTCATGCAGGCCGGCCGGGTCGTGCGCTCGCGGGTCGACGAGGTGCCGGCCAAGGGCCGCGACACCATGGGCGTCACATTCGCGAAGCCGGAGAGGGGCGACCGGATCCTGGCCGTCGCCCGCAACGCCGAGCGGGTCATCGACGAGGAGGTGGAGGCCGAGGAGGTCTCCGAGGCCACGACCGACGGGGTCGAGGACCAGGTCGCCGACGTCGCCGGGGGCGGCGCCGACCTGGCCGCCGCGGAGGGTGCGGACGAGGCGCCCATCGGTGGAGTCCCTGTGCAGAACCCGGGTGGTGACCCTGTGGCGGACGGCGCCGATGGCGTACCGTCGTCCGGGGCTCCGACGGGCGAGCCCGATCCCGGAGGTGACGAGTGACACCCGCCGAACGCGCGACGACGTCGTCGGCCGAGGCCGCGGCCCGAGCAGCGACCCCGTCGACCGGCCAGGCCGGCCGGCCCGCGGGTGACGCGGTGCGTGCCGCGACCACCGCCGGGCAGGCGGCCCGCCCCCGCAACGGGGTGGACTCCGTGCCCCGCCGGGTGCGGCTGACCCTGGCCCGGGTCGACCCGTGGTCCGTCACGAAGCTGTCGTTCCTGCTCTCGGTGGCCGTCGGCATCGCCCTCGTGGTGGCGACGGCGGTCATCTGGAGCGTCCTGGACGGCATGGGCGTCTTCACCGACCTCAACGGCCTGCTCAAGGACGTCGTGGGCAACGAGGTGGACTTCGACCTGCTCGACTACGTCGGGTTCGGCAAGGTCCTGTCCCTGGCGACCGTGATCGCGGTGGTGGACGTGGTGCTGCTGACGGCCCTGTCGACGGTGGTGGCGTTCCTCTACAACGTCTCCTCCGCGCTGGTCGGCGGGCTGCACGTCACGCTGTCGGACGACTGAGCCGGTACGGAGCACCCCCTCCGGTCGGGTAAGGTTGTCTCGCTGCGTGCAGCGAAGCGGGCCTATAGCTCAGTTGGTTAGAGCGCATCCCTGATAAGGATGAGGTCGGAGGTTCAAGTCCTCCTAGGCCCACCGCGAGCCCCCGGAGACGACCTCTCCGGGGGCTCGGTGCATTTCCGGGGCCCGGCGGGCCGGGCGATCCCACCGAAAGCGGTGACCATCGAGTCACCCACGGTAAGATCCACTGGTGGAGGGACGGCTGCTCGCGACCGCTGCGCACGTCCGGGCCCTCGTCGAGAGCCACCACGCCGGCGACGACGCGACGTTCCGCGCAGCCCTCGCCGAGCTCGTCGAGGCCGCCGGCCGCCTGGGCGACCGGTCCCGCGAGGTCGAGGAGCTGCGCAAGCTGCTGGGCGTCCGGCGCGCCGCCACCCGGCCGCAGGCCCCCGCCCCGCCCCCGCCCCCCACGTCCGTGGTGCAGCCGCGCGGTGAGCTGGGCCGGGTCCTGAGCGTCTCCCTGCCGCGCGCGACCCTGGCCGACCTCGCGCTCGGCAGCGACGTCATGACCCGCCTGCACCGCGTCCTCACCGAGCAGCGGCACGCCGACACCCTGCGCGCCCGCGGGTTCGACCCGCTGCGCAAGCTGCTGCTCACCGGGCAGCCCGGCACCGGGAAGTCCACCACCGTGGAGGTCCTGGCCGCCGAGCTCGCGCTGCCGGTCTTCAGCGTCCGCCTCGACGTCTTCGCCGACCTCACCGCCGAGGACGCCGTCGCCAAGCTCTCCCTCGTCTTCGACCTCCTCGCCCAGAGCCGCGGCGTCTGCGTCTTCGAGGACGTCGACACCCTCATCGACCCCGACGGCGGCGAGCGCAGCCGCCCCCGGCTGCGCGACGTCCTGCGCGCCTTCACCGGCCACCTGGAGGCCGACACCTCCAACAGCCTCCTCGTCGTCACCACCAACCGGGCCCAGCTCGTCGAGCGGCCCGTGCTGCGCCGCTTCGACACCGTCATCGACTACCCCCTGCCCAGTGCCGGCGTCGTCCACGAGGTCGTCCTGCGGCGGCTGCGCGGGTTCGACCTGTCCGCCGTCGAGTGGCCGCGGGTCGTCTCCACCGCCAGCGGGCTCAGCCACGAGCAGGTGTCCGCCGCGGCGACCCTCGCCGCCAAGCAGTGCGTCCTCGACGGCACCGACCAGGTCGAGACCGCCGCCCTGCTGGCCGCGCTGCGCGAACGGCGGCAGATGCTCAAGATGGCCCCGTGAGGACCCGCTTCGAGGTGCTCGTCGTCTGCACGGCCAACGTCAGCCGCTCACCGATGGCGGCGGCCCTGCTGCGGCACCACCTGCTGGAGCGGTTCGGCGACCGGGCCGCCACGATCCGCGTCACCTCCGCCGGCACGGACGCGCAACCCGGGCGGCCCACCGACCCCGAGGTCGCCACCGTCCTGACCACCCTGCAGCGGCCCGCCCCCGCCCCCGGGGCCGCGCGCGCCCTCGACGCGCAGCTGCTGGCCACCGCCGACCTGGTGCTCACGATGACCCGCGACCAGCGCGGGCAGGTCATCACGCTCGTCCCGCCGGCTCAGCGCCGCGTCTTCACGGTGGTCGAGCTGGCCCGCATCTGCCGCCACCTCGGCCGGGAGGGGCGGCTGCCCGCCGGGGGGACGCCCGCGGCGGGCCTGAAGGCGCTCGTCGCGGCCGCCCCCGCCTGGCGGGGGCCGACCGCGCCGCGCGACCCCGCCTCCGACGACGTCGACGACGTCCACGGCGCCCGGCTGGACGTCCAGGTGAAGGCCGCGCGGCGGCTCGACGAGGCGCTCGCCGCCGTCGTCGCGGTGCTCTAGCTGTACTGAGCACGGACGTTGGTGACACGCCGAGGACCGTCAGGTCCGTGACGTGAGGAAGACCTCCGAGTGAGGTGTGGAGCTGTCGAGGAACCGCACCACCACTCGGAGGTCTTCGTGCCCCACCG
>NZ_JBJLSJ010000048.1:0-31062 GCF_050871975.1 Kineococcus rugosus
GGTGCGGGCGTTAGCGTGGGCCACGAGGACCTCCGGGTGGATGTGGACCTTCGACAAGTCACACCCCACTCGGAGGTCCTCCTGCGTTCAAGCCGCCGCGCTGTCACCAACGTCCTGGCCGGGTACACCTAGGCGGCGACCCGTTCCACGACGCTCCGGCGGCGGTGGCCGGGGTCGCTCAGGTGCGGGGGGACGTAGGAGACGTCCAGGGGTCCCACGTCCAGGCCAGGGGGGACGATCTCGTCGATGCGGTCGAGGATCGCGTCGTCGAGGACGGTCCCTGCGCCGGCCAGGAGGTCGTCGAGCTGGTCGACGGTGCGGGGTCCGATGATGGCGGCGGTGACGGCGGGGTGGGCCACGGTGAAGGCCACGGCCAGGTGCGTCAGGCTGATCCCCGCCGCGTCGGCGACCGCAGCGAGTTCCTCCACCGCAGCGTGCTTGCCCGGATCGCTCATGTGCCGCGGGACCCAGTGCGTCCTCGCGGCCGAGGCGACGGCCGCGTCGGCACCGCGGTACTTCCCGGTCAGCAGCCCCATCGCCAGGGGGCTCCAGGTCAGGGTCCCCAGGCCGTACCTCCGGCACACGGGCAGGACGTCTCGTTCGATCCCGCGGTTCAGGAGGGAGTAGGTCGGCTGCTCGGTGCGGAAGCGGCTGAGGCCGCGGCGTTCGGCGACCCACTGCGCTTCGACGATGTCGGCGGCCGGCAGGTTGGAGTGCCCGATGGCGCGAACCTTGCCCGACCTCACCAGGTCGTCGAGGGCGGAGAGGGTTTCCTCGACGTCCGTGCGGGGATCGGGGTGGTGCAGCTGGTAGAGGTCGATGTGGTCCACCTGCAGGCGACGCAGAGAACCCTCGACGGCGGTGGTCACCCAGTGCCGGGAACCGCCCCTCTCGTTGGCGCCGGGCCCCATGGGCCCGCTGAACTTCGTGGCGAGGACCACCTCGTCGCGGCGACCGCGCAGCGCCCTGCCCACGATGCGCTCGGTGGCACCGGACCCGCCGTAGACGTCGGCGGTGTCGATGACGTTGATCCCCGCGTCGAGGGCGCGGTGGGTGATGCGGACGCAGTCGTCCTCGTCCCTGTTCCCGGCGTCGCCGAACATCATGGTGCCCAGGCAGTACGGGCTGACCACCAGTCCGGTCCGTCCCAGGGGCCGCAGCTTCATGGTTCCTCCTCGTGGGGACCGCCAGGGGCCCCGCCGACGGTCGGCGGGGCGTCGATCGCGCCGTCACCGGTTCCCGGCACCGCCTGGACGCGGCGACGCCGGCCCGGCACGGTGATCAGGACTGGTGGGAGGCCGCGACGTCGAGGATCCAGGTGACGCCGAAGCGGTCGGCCAGCATGCCGAACCCCGGGGACCACGCCGAGGCGGCGAGCGGCTCGATGATGGTCGCGTCGACGGCCAGGTCGGCCCAGAACCCCTCGACCTCCTGCAGCGTCTCCCCGCGCACGGACAGGAAGAAGGGTTCGGTGGTGACCGTCGTCCCGTTCTCGCGGCGGGTGGTGGGCTCGGACCCGGTGCTCGGCGCGGGCGCCTGGCCGGGGACGTCGTAGGCCATGACGCGGAACCCGTTGTCCGCGGTGACGGCTCCGAAGACGACGTGGTCGGCACCGGGGACGTCCTTCGGCATGCCGAAGTCACCGTAGGTGGCGATGGTCAGGCTGCCGCCGAAGACGGACTGGTAGAACTCCAGCGCGGCGCGGGCCTGGCCGCGGAAGTTCAGGTGCGTGGTGGTGCGGATGCTCATGAGGGCTCTCCTGATCGAGGGGACGTGTCGACCCCGCGTCACGGCGACGCGGGACGTGCAGCGCGTCCACGCCGGGCGACAGGCGTGGGACGACGACACGCCAGAGCTGACGTGCTGTGGCGTGGTGGGGCGGGTCAGCGCGTGGTGCTGCGCAGGGCGGGGAGGACGATCCCCTCGACGATCTCCTCGAGGAAGTCGCGGGTGAAGGGTCGGCGTTGGACCATCGACCGGTAGGCGGCCATGGTCGGCAGGATCTGGGACGCGGTCTGGATCGGGGCGTCCCCCGGGATCTCGCCGCGTTCGACGGCCCGGGTCATGAACAGCAGGTGCGCCTGGGCCCAGGGCCGGATGGCCGCGGCGTCGACGGCCTCGGCGAGGGCGTCGTCGTGAGCCGCCGTGGACGCCAGACCAGCCATGATCGCCAGCCGCCGGGCGGTCTGCTCCGGCCCCAGGGGCTGGAACAGCGCCAGCAGGTCACCCCGCAGGGATCCGGTGTCGGGCAACGTGCCGGCGTCGACCTGCGTCCGCTGCAGCCGCTCGATGGCGTCGAGGACGAGGTCGTGCTTGGAGGACCAGCGTCGGTAGACCGTCCCCTTGCCGGCCTTCGCCCTGGCCGCGACCGCGTCGATGGTCAGCGCGTCGTAGCCGACGTCGGCGAGGACGTCCAGCGCGGCGTCCAGGAGGGCGGCGTCCCGGGTGTGGTCCCGCTTGCGGCCCGGGCGCACCGGCGGGTCGGGCGGGGTCCCGGTCGGTGCTCCGGATCCCGTGGTGTCCACCGGTCCCCCCTCCTGGTCGTCGGTCACCGTGGCGTCGGCCACTCCTCGAAGGTAGGTGCTCGATCCAGAACGCGCAAGTACCGGAACGAAGCAGTACCGATTTGGTCCAGCGCGGCCTGGATGAGGAGTTCCGCGGAGCCTCGCGCGGTGGACACGGCGCAGCGGCCGCCGACCCCACCGGAGCGCACCAGGACGCCGCCCGGCGCCGCGGCCCGGGAAGGCCGGCGGGAACCGGGGCGTTGCCGTGGGCATGAGCAGCGCGGACGACCTCGTCGTCACCCACGATGAACGGGCCCACCGCTGGGAGGGCCGGCTGGAGGGGCGGGTGGTGGCGCTGGCCGACTACGTGCCGCGCGACGGCGCGGTCGCGATGGTGCACACCGAGGTCGACCCCGCCCACGAGCACCAGGGCCTGGCGACGAAGGTGGTGGACGCGGCGCTGCTCGACGCCCGCGCCCGGGGGCTGCGGGTGGTCCCGGCCTGCTCGTTCGTGCGGCTGCACCTGCGGCGGCACGCCGAGGAGTACGCCGACCTCCTGTGAGCGCCCGCACGGGGGGCCGCGCAGGGCACCATGTCCTGCGTGTCGTCCCCCGCGTCCCCCTCCGCGTCGTCCCCCGCGCCCGGCGAGCGACCGCGCCGCCGCGCACGCCGGTCGCGCCCGGCCGGGCCGGTGACGCTCGACGACGTCGCCAAGGAGGCCGGGGTCTCCCTGGCGACGGCGTCGCGGGTCCTCAACGGCAGCACGCGCGTGGTCGGGGAGGCGTTGCGGGAGCGGGTGCACGCGGCGGCGGCCCGGCTGGACTACAGCGCGAACGCGCAGGCGCAGGCGATGGCGCGCGGCCGGTCGGACGTGGTGGGGCTGGTCGTGCACGACATCGCCGACCCGTACTTCTCGTCCCTGGCGGCGGGGGTGATGAACGCCGCCGAGGGGTCGGGGGCCATCGTGACCCTGGCGGTCAGCCGGGGGGACGCCGACCGGGAGGTGGCGCACGTGGCGGCGCTGCGCCGGCAGCGGGTGCGGGCGGTGATCCTGGCCGGGTCGCGCTGGGACGACGCCGGGCGCACGGACGCGCTGCGCGCGGAGCTGGAGGCGTTCCGCGGCAGCGGGGGGCTGGTGGCGGCCGCGACGCAGGACGTCCTGGGGGTCGACACCGTCCTGGTGGACAACACCGGCGCCGCGGCGCGGCTGGCCGGGGCGGTGGCCGACCTGGGGTACCGGGAGGCCCTGCTGCTGGAGGGCCCGGAGGACCTGCTGACCGCGCGCGACCGGACGGCGGGTTTCCTGGCCGGGCTGCGGGATCGGGGCCTGGGACCGGTGCAGCGGCTCAGCGGCCCGTTCACCCGCGACGGCGCCTACGACAGCGTGGCGCGTTTCCTGCGGCGCGGGCCGCTGACGCGGGTGGACGGCCGTCCTCCGGTGCTGCTGGCGGCCAACGACGTCATGGCGGTCGGGGCGATCGCCGCGGCGCGCGACGCCGGGCTGGACGTGCCGGGGGACCTGGCGATCGCGGGGTTCGACGACATCCCCACGCTGCGGGACGTCTCCCCCGCGCTGACCACGGTCCGGTTGCCGCTCACCGAGATCGGGACGCGGCTGTTCGAGCTGGTCGACACGGCCGACGGCGGGCCGGTGCGCCACGAGCACGTCGAGGGCGAGGTCCTGCTGCGGGCGAGCACGCCGCCGCTGACGGCCTGAGCCCGCCGGGCGAGGTGTCTTCCGTCGGCGGGGGCGAGTTGCTACTGTCTCGCCGGTAAGCGCTATCCGCGCTGGTCGACGGAGACCTGGAGGAGCAGTGCAGGACCTGAGAAGCACCCCGGTGGCAGGTGAGTCGTGAGCGCCCTGGGAGAACTGAAGCAGCTCAAGGGGCAGGGAGCCGCCGCCGGCAAGCGCGAGACGCGGACCGCGTACCTGTTCCTGGCCCCCTGGTTCGTGGGGCTCCTGGTCATCACCATCGGCCCGATGCTGGCGTCGCTGTACCTGTCGTTCACCGACTACAACCTCATCCAGGTCCCCGAGTGGATCGGCCTGGAAAACTTCCAGCGGATGCTGGGCGACACCCGCCTGCACCACTCCCTCGAAGTCACCCTCGTCTACGTCTTCGTGTCCGTGCCGCTGCAGCTGGGCATCGCCCTGGGCCTGGCCGTCCTGCTCAACCGGGGGCTGCGCGGGCTGGCGCTGTACCGGTCGGTGTTCTACCTGCCCTCCCTGCTCGGCTCCTCCGTCGCCATCGCGGTGCTGTGGCGGCAGGTGTTCGGCAGCGAGGGCCTGGTGAACATGTTCCTCGGGTTCTTCGGGGTCGCCGGCAAGGGCTGGGTCTCCGACCCCTCCACCGCCCTGGGCACCCTCATCACGCTCAACGTGTGGACCTTCGGGGCCCCCATGGTCATCTTCCTCGCCGGCCTGCGGCAGATCCCGCAGATGTACTACGAGGCCGCCGCCACCGAGGGCGCCGGGCGGGCCCGGATCTTCCGGTCGATCACGCTGCCGCTGCTCACGCCCATCATCTTCTTCAACTTCGTGCTGCAGCTCATCCACGCGTTCCAGTCCTTCACCCAGGCCTTCGTCGTCTCCGGCGGCACCGGCGGGCCCAGCGACTCGACGCTCTTCTACACGCTGTACCTCTACCAGCGGGGTTTCCAGAACTTCGACATGGGCTACGCCTCGGCCATGGCCTGGGTGCTGCTGCTGATCATCGGCGTGTTCACCGCGATCAACTTCTACGCGTCCAAGTGGTGGGTGTTCTATGACGACTGACCTGCGCTCCCCCGACGTCACGACCACCGTCGCCCCCGCACCGCGACCGGTCTCGCCGTGGCCCTCGCACGTGCGGTCGCTGCTCAAGCACGCCGGGCTGATCGCCGTCGCGTTCGTGATGCTCTACCCGGTCCTGTGGATGATCGCCGGCTCGCTGCGCTCCCCCGACCAGGTCTTCAACGCAGCCGGCCTGTTCGTGGGCGACCCGCAGCCGCAGAACTACCCCGGCGGCTGGAACGCGTTCTCCGACCCCTTCAGCCTGTACCTGGTGAACTCCACGATCGTCGTCCTCGGCGCCGTCCTGGGGAACCTGATCTCCTGCTCGCTGGCCGCGTACGCCTTCGCCCGCATGGAGTTCCTGGCCAAGAAGACGCTGTTCGCCATCATGCTCATGACGATCATGCTGCCGATCCACGTCGTCATCGTCCCGCAGTACGTGCTCTTCTCCCAGCTGGACTGGCTCAACACGTTCCTGCCGCTGGTGGTGCCCAAGTTCCTCGCCACCGACGCCTTCTTCGTCTTCCTCATGGTCCAGTTCATCCGCGGCATCCCGCGCGAGCTCGACGAGGCGGCGCGCATCGACGGCTGCGGGCACGGCCGGATCTTCTTCCGGATCATCCTCCCCCTCATGGTGCCGGCGCTGGCGACCACGACGATCTTCACGTTCATCTGGACCTGGAACGACTTCTTCAGCCAGCTCATCTACCTGACCGACCCGGCGAAGTACACCGTCCCGATCGCGCTGAAGTCGTTCATCGACGCCACCAGCGAGTCCTCCTGGGGCGAGATGTTCGCCATGAGCGTCGTCTCCCTCATCCCGATCTTCCTCGCCTTCCTGTTCGGGCAGAGGTTCCTCATCAAGGGCATCGCCACCACCGGCGGCAAGTGACCACCGGTTCCACCGACCGGGCGACGAGGCCCACGGAAGGACGACCATGAGCACCCCCAGCGCGAAGAGCACCCCCCTGTCCCGGCGCGCGTTCACCACCGCGGCCCTGGGCACCACCGCGGCCGCGGGCCTGACCGCCTGCGGCGGCAGCAGCAGCAGCAGCTCCGGGCCGGTCACCCTGCGGATGTCCTGGTGGGGCGGCGACACCCGGCACCAGTACACCCAGCAGCTCATCGAGAAGTTCAACTCCACCCACAGCGACATCCAGATCAAGGGCGAGTTCGGCGAGTGGTCCGGGTACTGGGACAAGCTCGCCACCACCGTCGCCGCCAACGACGCCCCCGACATCTTCCAGATGGACGAGAAGTACCTGCGCTCCTACGGCGACCGCGGCGCCCTCATGGACCTGTCGGAGCTGGAGGGCCTGGACACCTCCGGCATCGACGCCTCCTCCCTGGAGACCGGCCGCACCCCCGACGGCCTCCTCGGCCTGGTCATCGCCATCCACCCCCTGGGCATGGTCACCAACCCCACCGTCCTGGAGGCCGCCGGCGTCGCCGTCCCCGACGACACCACCTGGACCTGGGAGGACTACCACCGCATCGGGGCCCAGGTCACCGCGGCCAGCCCCGCCGGCACCTACGGGATCGCCAACTCCGGCCTGGAGGAGAACCAGCTCCAGCTGTGGGTGAAGCAGAACGGCGCGTCCTTCTACGACGAGGACGGGAAGGTCGTCCTGCCCGAGGAGCACCTCGTCAGCTGGTGGGAGTACGGCCTGGGCATCCTGCCCGACAACGCCGCGGGCCCCGTCTCCCTCGCCATCGAATCGGCGTCGGCCTCCCTGGAGCAGACCCCGCTGGCCACCAACCGCGTCGGGTTCCAGACGTACTGGGCCGGCCAGGTCGTCGCCTTCACCAAGGCCAGCGGTGCGCCGCTGAAACTGCTGCGGCCCCCGCGCCAGACCACCTCCGGGGAGTGGGGCCTGTACTACAAGCCCTCGATGTTCTGGTCGGCGTCCTCGCGCACCGAGAACCCCGAGGCCGTCGCGACCGTCCTGGACTGGTTCACCAACGCCGAGGAGGTGCAGGACGCGATGCTCGTCGAACGCGGCATCCCCGCCAACCCGGCCGTCCGCGAGCGCATCGCCCCCCTCCTGGACCCGGCCGGGCAGGTCGCCATCGGCTACACCGACGCCGTGGCCGACGTCATCGCCGCCACCCCACCCTCCGCGCCGGCGGGCGCCTCCGACATCGAGGCCATCGTGCGCCGCTACGGCTCGGACGTCCTGTTCGGCAAGCAGACCCCCCAGGCCGCGGCGCGCGGCCTCGTCGACGAACTCACGAACTCGGTGGAATCCGCATGAGCACCCTCGCCCGACGCACCGTCCTCGCCTCCGGCGCCGCCCTCGGCACCGCCGCGACGCTCGCCGCCTGCGGTGGCGGCAGCGGGTCCAGCAGTTCCGGGCCGGTGACCCTGCGGTTCGCGTGGTGGGGCTCGGACGCCCGCCACCGGTACACCCAGCAGATCATCGACGACTTCAACGCCTCCCAGTCCGACATCGTCGTCAAGGGCGAGTTCGCCGAGTGGTCGGGGTACTGGGACAAGCTCGCCACCCAGACCGCGGCCAACGACGCCCCCGACGTGTTCCAGATGGACGCCATCTACCTGCGCTCCTACGGCGACCGCGGCGCGCTGCTCGACCTGTCGTCCCTCGACGGCCTCGACACCACCGGGATCGAGGAGTCGGCGCTGGAGACCGGCCAGACTCCCGACGGCCTGCTCGGCCTGGTCACCGGGATCGTGCCCCTCGCGATCGTCACCAACCCCGGGATCGTCGCGCAGGCCGGCCTGCAGCTGCCCGACGACACGGCCTGGACCTGGGACGACTACGAGGCGCTGTCCGCCGCCATCACCGCCGCCGGGCTGCCGAACGTCCACGGCTGCGCGACCGGCGGCATCGACGAGGCCGGTCTCCAGCTGTGGGTCAAGCAGAACGGCGGCGCCCTCTACGACGAGGACGGGAAGGTCGTCCTGGAGACCGGGCAGCTGGTCGACTGGTGGGAGTACAACCTCGGCCTCGTCGCCTCCGGCGCGGCCACCCCGGTGTCGGTGGCGATGGAACGCGCCACCGCGGCCCTGGACCAGAACGGCATGGCGCTGAACCTCAACGCCTTCAGCGCGATGTGGTCGACGCAGGTCACCGCCCTCACCAAGGCCAGCGGGCAGCCGCTGCAGCTGCTGCGCCCCCCGACCCAGACCGTCGGCGGCACCCCCGGGCTCTACTACAAGCCCGGGATGTTCTGGTCGGTCTCGGCCCGCTCGAAGAACCCCGAGGCGGCCGCGACGTTCCTCAGCCACCTGGTCGGCGACCCCGGCGTCGCCGACCTCATGCTCACCGAGCGCGGCATCCCGGCGAACACCGCGATCCGCGAGCAGATCACCCCGAAGCTGTCCGAGACCGACAAGATCGCCGTCGCCTACACCGACTCCCTCGCCGACGTCGTCGCGCAGACCCCGCCCTCGGCCCCCGCCGGGGCCTCGGGCATCGAGGAGATCGTCCGCCGCTACGGCTCGGACGTCCTGTTCGGCAAGCAGCAGCCGCCGGCCGCCGCGAAGGCGCTGGTCGACGAGCTGACCCAGTCCGTCGAGACCGCCTGAGGAGGCAGCACGTGCGTCGAAGAGCAGTCGTCGTCGGGACCGGCGGCATCGCCCAGGAGCACGCGAAGGCGTTGCGCGGCCTGTCCGACCGCGTCGAGGTCGTCGCCGCGGTCGACGTCGACCACGACCGGGTCAGCGCGTTCGCGCAGACCTGGGACGTGCCGCGCACGGCGGGCGACCTCGCCGCCGTGCTGGCCGACGGACCGGTCGACCTCGTCCACGTCTGCACCCCGCCGTCGGCGCACGTGCCGCTGGCCGAGCAGGCCCTCGCGGCCGGGGCGAACGTCGTCGTGGAGAAACCCGTGGCGCTCTCGCTGGCCGAGACCGACCGGCTGCTGGCCGCCGAGGCCGCCGCGACGGGCTCGGTGGCCGTCGTCTCCCAGCACCGGTTCGGCTCGGGCGTCCAGCGGTTGCGCTCGCTCGTGGAGGACTCCTCCCTGGGCCGTCCCCTCGTCGCGACCTGCCTCACCCAGTGGTACCGCCCCGACGCCTACTTCCAGGTCCCGTGGCGCGGCAGCTTCGCCCTCGAGGGCGGCGGCCCGACGATGGGCCACGGCATCCACCAGGTGGACGTGATGCTGAGCGTCCTGGGCCCCTGGCAGGAGGTCGGCGCCATGGCCGCCCGCGGGTCGCGGCCCACCGAGACCGAAGAGGTCTCCGTCGCCACCGTGCGGTTCGCCGGCGGCGCGCTGGCGAGCGTCGTGAACTCCGTGGTGTCGGTGCGCGAGACGACGACGATGCGGTTCGACCTCGAGCACGCCAGCGTCGAGCTGAACCACCTGTACGGCTACCGCGACGAGGACTTCCGCGTCACCGCCGCCCCCGGCCACGAGGACGACGTCGAGAAGGCGTGGTCGCGGGCGCCGCAGGGCGTCGCCTCCAGCCACACCGCGCAGTTCCGCGCCGTGCTCGACGCCCTCGACGACGGGGCCGTCCCCCCGGTGCCGCTGCGCGAGGCCCGCGCCACCCTCGAGCTCGTCGCCGCCGTGTACCGGTCGGCGTTCACCGGGGAGGTGGTGCGCCGCGGGCAGATCCAGCCCGGCGACCCCTTCCACGCGGCGATGGACGGGACGGGGGCGGTGTGGCGGTGAGCGCCCTGCACGGCCGGCACGAACCCGGCACCGGGGAGTACCGCGTCGGCGACGGCGCGGTGGAGCTCACCCGCTACCACTACGTCAGCGACGTCGCCCAGCTGGAGTCCCCCCGCCCGTACCTGCACCCGCTGCGCACCCGCGCCGGCCACCTGGTCTCGCTGTACCGGCCGTGGGACCACGTGTGGCACAAGGGGATCACCTGGTCCCTGCCGCACCTGGGGCCGGACAACTTCTGGGGCGGGCCGACGTTCGTCCGCGGCGAGGGGTACCGGCAGCTGGAGAACGACGGCTCCATGGACACCGTCGAGGTGACCTCGGCGACCGAGGGCACCGCCGAGGAGCTGCGGTTCACCCACCGGCTGCGGTGGACCACCCAGCGCGGGGAGCAGGTCGTCGCCGAGGAGCGGACGCTGGGTTTCCGGCTCGTCGACGACGCGACCTGGGCGCTGACGTTCAGCACCGCGATGAAGAACGTCAGCGGGGCCGGCATCGCGATCGGCAGCCCCACGACCGCCGGGCGCGACAACGCCGGCTACGGCGGGCTGTTCTGGCGCGGGCCGCGGTCCTTCACCGACGGCACCGTCCTGGCCCCCCAGGGCGACGGCGGGGACGAGCTGCGCGGGCAGCGCGCGGCCTGGATGGGTTTCACCGGCCGGCACGACGAGGTGGACGCCGCGTCCAGCCTAGTGTTCGTCGACGCCGCCGACAACCCGAGGCACCCGCCGCAGTGGTTCGTCCGCAGCGAGCAGTTCGCGGCCGTGTGCCCGGCCCCGTTCTTCTCCGAGGAACTGCCGTTCGCCGCCGGCTCGACGTTGCGGTTCCGCTACGCCGTCGTCATCGCCGACGGGTCGGCCGAGGGGTCCCGCGGGCGGGAACTGGCGCAGGTGGGGCGCGACGTCCTGGCGGCCGGGCTCAGCTGAGCCAGGTCAGCGGGGAGGAGGTCAGCGGGCGCCAGTCGACCGCCTCCCCGCCCAGGACCATGACGAGGGCGGCGACGGCGATGAGCAGCAGGACGCCCACCGCGACCCCCGTCTCGCGCTCGCCGCGCAGCACGCTGCGGATCGCCGTGCGGGTCCCCCGCTGCAGCGACCGGCCCCCCGGCCCGTGCCAGGCCACGAGCGTGCCGGCCAGGCCGCTGAGCGCCATCACCACCGGGCTCTCGTGACCGCCCACCAGGTCCCGGCCGAACGTGCCGAGGATGAACAGCACGCTCACCCCCACCAGCAGCGGGACGATCCCGGCGACGACCGTCGACACGGCGGCCCGGAACGCGTGCCACGGGGTGGCCGCACCGACGGCCAGGGCGTCGGTCGAGCGGGGCCCGGCCTCCCAGCGGCGGCGGAACAACCCGGCCGCGACGCGGTCGACGGTGCGCGCGACGGTCCCCCCGACCAGGGCCAGGACCACCCCGGTGGCGGGGGCGACCGCGAAGACGCCGACGAGGGCCAGCAGCGCCGCGAGGATCGTCCAGGACCGCTGCGGCCGCGCGGGCTCGCCGTTGGTGCCGCGCCGTACGGGCTCCTGCCCGGCCGGCTGCGCGGCCGTCGGGGACGGGTGCACCAGCGGCGCCGGCCCGGGGCCGGGCACGCGCGGGATCCAGCCGGGCGGGGCCTGCTGCACCGGCGGGCGGCGGTCGGCGGCCGGCTGCGCGAACGGCGCCGTCGGCGGGGCGGTGCGCACCGGCGGCAGCACGCTCGTCACCTCCGCGGCGGGCACCGCCGGGGGCACCGGCGGCAGGCTGGTCGTCTCGTCGGAGATGAGGGACTCGAAGCGCGACCGCTCCGGCTGCGGCGAGGACTGCGGCGAGGACTGCGGCGGGGGCGCGGGCACGGCCGTCGTGCGGTCCACCGGGCCGGCGTGCGCCTGCGGGCCCGTCGTCGCCCCGTCCAGGGCGCGCAGCAGGGCCTGCGGGTGCGGCCGGTGCGCCGGGTTGACCGCGAGCGCGGCCAGGACGGGACCGCGCAGGTCGGCCGGGACCCCGGACAGGTCGACGTCGGCGCGCCGGACCCGGTCGAGGACGACCTCCATCGGCCCGGTCCCGAACGGCGGCCGGCCGCTGGCGGCGAACGCGACGGTCGCGGCCCAGCCCCACCAGTCGGTGGCCGGGGAGACGAGCCCGCCGGCGACGACCTCGGGCGAGAGGTAGCCGGGCGTGCCCATGACGAGGCCGGTGGAGGTGAGGCGGACGTCGTCGGCGACGTGGGCGATCCCGAAGTCGATGACGACGGGGAGCCCGTCGAGGAGCAGGACGTTGCTGGGCTTGAGGTCGCGGTGCACGACGCCGGCGGCGTGGATGGCGTCCAGGGCCTCGGCCAGACCGTGCCCCAGGTCGCGCAACCGGCTGCCGCGCAACGGCCCGCGGGTCTGGACGACGTGCTCCAGCGGCGGCCCGGGCACGTAGCGGGTCACCAGGTGGGGCCACTGGCCGTCGACGTCGGCGGCGATGACCTCCGCGACGCGCGGCGAGCGGACGCGCTCGAGGGTGGCGACCTCGCGGGCCAGGCGCTGGCGGGCCTGCGGGTCGGCGGCGATGTGCGGCTTGAGGACCTTGATCGCGACGGCGCGGTGCTCGTCGTCCAGGCCGAGGTACACGATGCCCATGCCGCCCTGGCCGACCTCGCGGTCGAGCCGGTACGGGCCGAGCCTGTCGCCGGGCGAGGGGGCGTACGCGTGCGGCCGCCAGGTCTGGGCGGGGGTGTGCGCGACCCGCAGGTCCGGGGCCGCGGGACCACCCGCGCCGGTCTCGACGGCGCGGGTCCGCGCGTCGCCGCCGGACTGCGGGAAGGGGGTGACCACGCCCCCACGGTACGGCAGGACGGGCCCGCTCCCCGAGCGTGCACGGGCTCTTCACACGGTCGTGATCACGATCACGACGGGTGCGCCGCGGGCGCGCTCGGTAGGGTCCGGGTGAGACCAACCCGAGGAGGAACCCCCGATGGCCGGCGACTACGACCTGGTGGTGGTGGCCAACCGGCTCCCCGTCGACCGCGTGGAGGAGCCCGACGGGTCGACGTCGTGGCGGCGCAGCCCCGGCGGCCTGGTGACGGCCCTGGAACCGGTGATGCAGCGCGAGGACGGCGCGTGGGTGGGGTGGGCCGGCTCCCCCGGCGAACCGCCGGAACCCTTCGACGCCGAGGGTGTGCGCTGCGTGCCGATCGGGCTGTCGGAGGAGGAGGTGGAGGACTACTACGAGGGGTTCTCCAACGGCACCCTGTGGCCGCTGTACCACGACGTCATCGTCGCGCCGGGCTACCACCGCAGCTGGTGGGAGGCCTACGTGCGCGTCAACGAGCGGTTCGCGGTGGCCGCGGCCCAGCAGGCCGCCGAGGGCGCCACGGTGTG
This sequence comes from Kineococcus rugosus, assembly GCF_050871975.1. NCBI lineage: Bacteria > Bacillati > Actinomycetota > Actinomycetes > Kineosporiales > Kineosporiaceae > Kineococcus > Kineococcus rugosus. The sequence goes on from NZ_JBJLSJ010000048.1 coordinate 13,264, forward strand.
GGTGCAGGACTACCAGCTGCAGCTGGTGCCGCGGATGCTGCGCGACCAGCGGCCGGACCTGCACATCGGCTTCTTCAACCACATCCCGTTCCCGCCGTTCGAGATCTTCGCGCAGCTGCCGTGGCGCAAGGCCATCATCGACGGCCTGCTGGGCGCGGACCTGGTGGGTTTCCAGCGCGCCGCGGACGCCAGCAACTTCACCCGCGCCTGCCGCCGGGCCTCGAACCTGCCGGCGCGCTCGGGCCGGATCCGCCTGGACGCCGAGGGCGGCCGGGAGGTGCGGGCGGCCTCGTTCCCCATCTCCATCGACTACGGGACGCTGGACGAGCTGGCCCAGCGCGAGGACGTCAAGGCGCGCGCGGCGGAGATCCGGCGCGACCTGGGCAACCCCGAGCACCTGCTGCTGGGCGTGGACCGGCTCGACTACACCAAGGGGATCCTGCACCGGCTGAAGGCGTTCGAGGAGCTGCTCGACGACGGGGAGGTGAGCGTCGAGGAGGCCGCGCTGATCCAGGTGGCGACGCCCTCGCGCGAGCGGGTCGAGCAGTACATCCAGCTGCGCCAGGACGTCGAGGTCACGGTGGGCCGGATCAACGGCACGCACGGGACCATCAAGAACACCGCCGTGCACTACCTGCACCACTCCTACGGCAAGGAGGAGATGGCGGCGCTGTTCCTGGCCGCCGACGTGATGCTGGTGACGGCGCTGCGCGACGGCATGAACCTCGTCGCGAAGGAGTACGTCGCCTCGCGGCACGACGAGCGCGGGGTGCTGGTGCTGAGCGAGTTCACCGGGGCCGCCGACGAGCTCGGCCAGGCGCTGATGGTGAACCCGCACGACATCGACGGCTTGAAGGCGGCGATCGTGCGCGCGCTGCGGATGTCGCCGCGCGAGGCGGGCCGCCGGATGCGGTCGCTGCGGCGGCGGGTGGCCGACCACGACGTGCAGCGGTGGGCGGCCTCGTTCCTGCAGGCCCTGGCCGAGCACCCCCGGACGGCGGCGCAGGCGTGAGCCCCGTCCTCGACCCGGCCGTGGAGGACGCCCTGGCGGGGTTCGCCGCGCGCGGCCGCGTCCTGGTCGCCCTCGACTTCGACGGGGTGCTCTCCCCCCTGGTCGACGACCCGTCGGCGGCCCGCCCGTCCCCGGTGGCCGCGGCGGCCCTGGAGCGGCTGGTCGCCACGACCGACGTGGCGCTCGTCTCCGGGCGCGACCTGGACGACCTGCGCGCCTGCGCGAGCCCCCCGGACGGGGTCGTCCTGGTGGGCGGTCACGGGACGCAGAGCTCGCTGGAGGGCGCGGCGGGCGGGCAGTCGCTGACGCCCGCGCAGCAGGAGCTGCTGGGACGGCTGGGGGCGGAGCTGGACGCGATCGCCGCGGGCCGCGACGGGGTGCACGTGGAGCGCAAGCCGATGTCGGCGGTGCTGCACACGCGGCGGGCCGCGCGCCCGGACGCGGCGGCCGCCACGGAGGCGGCGCTGTCGGGCCCGGCCCGCTGGGACGGGGTGCACCCGCTGCGCGGCAAGGAGGTCGTCGAGCTCGGCGCGGTCGCGCTCGGCAAGGGCGGCGGGATCCGGCGGCTGCGCGAACGGCTGTCCGGCCGGGGCCCGACGGTGGAGGCCGTGCTCTTCGCCGGCGACGACGTGACGGACGAGGACGGCTTCGCGGCCCTGGACCCGGCCGCGGGGGACGTCACCGTGAAGGTCGGCGAGGGCGAGACGGGAGCCGCGCTGCGGGTGGCGGACCCGGACGAGGTGGCGGTGCTGCTCGGCCGGCTGGCCGACCTGCGCGCCCGGTAACCCCGCCCCGGCCCGCGACGGGCCGGGCCGGCCTCACAGGTGGGTCCGCGCGACGTCCTCCGCCCCGTCGCTGGGGGCCGCCCGGAACCGGGCGGCGTCCAGCCGCCGCACCAGCGGGGTGGCCGTGAGCCCGTGCAGCACCACCGACAGGGCGACGGTGAACCCGACGACCGCCCACAACGGGTCGGCCGGGAACGTCCCCTCCTCGGCCAGGGCGTAGGACAGGTAGAACAGCGACCCGATGCCCCGGACGCCGAAGATGCCGATGATCAGCCGTTCGCGGTGCCCCCCGGGGGTGCCCAGCAGGCTGACCCACCCGACCAGCGGGCGGATCACGACGATCAGCAGGACCCCGACGAGGGCCCCCTGCCAGGTCAGCGCCTCCAGCAGCCCGTCGGACAGCGCGGCCCCGAGCAGCAGCAGGAGCCACGAGGTGAGCATCCGCTCGATCTGCTCGACGAAGCTGTGGGCGACCTTGTGCGCGCCGTGGGCGCGCTCGGCCGACCGGATGGTGCAGGCCGCGATGAACACGGCGACGAAGCCGTACCCGTGGGCCAGCTCGGTCAGCCCGTAGGCCAGGAACGTCACGGCCAGCGCGGTGAACCCCTCGGCCTGGTCGGCCAGGCGCAGCGAGGGCAGCGGGGAGCGGAAGAACAGCGCGCCGAGCACCTTGCCGATGACCAGCCCGCCGACCACGCCCACGACCCCGCGCAGCAGCACGTCCTCCAGGGCCCAGTGCCCCACCTCCGACCAGCCGGCGGCCGCCCCGGCGGCGGCGAGCGCGACGGCCAGGTGCACGACCGGGAACGCGGCGCCGTCGTTGAGCCCGGCCTCGCTGGTCAGGGCGAACCGCACCTCGTCCTCGGCGCCCTCGGCGTCGCTGGGCTCCCCGACCTGCACGTCGCTGGCCAGGACGGGGTCGGTGGGGGCCAGCACCGCGCCCAGCAGCAGCGCCGCCACCAGGGGCAGCCCGGCCAGCAGGTGGGCGCCCAGGGCCACCAGGGCGATGGTCAGGGGCATCGCCACGGCGATGAGGCGCCAGGTCGACGTCCACGCCTTCCGGCCGATCGGCCGGTCCAGCGCCAGCCCCGCCCCCATGAGCGAGATGATCACGACGATCTCGGTGACGTGCTGGGTGGCGGTGGCGTGCTCGACCGGGTCGACGGTGGGCAGCCCGGGGACGAACCCGAGCGCGACCCCGCCCGCCAGGAAGGCCATGGGCAGGCTGATGGGCAGGGAGTGGACGATCCGGGGCAGCAGCGCCGCCACGAGGGCGCTGAAGCCGGCCAGGGAGAACAGGACGAAGGTGAGCATCGGCTCCACGGTGCGGTCGCAGGGGGGTGCGCGGGACCCGCTGGCCCCCGTGCAGCATCCCCCCGGCGCCGCCCGCGCGCAGCGCGAACGGTCCCGCCCTCAGCGGGCGGTGGTGGCGGCCCTCTCGCGCTGCCGGCGCACGTACGCCCGCGCCCACGGGTCGGCGAAGCGGGCCAGCACGGGCCCCAGGACGGCCATGACGAGGACGTAGGCCGCCGCGAGCGCCGCCAGCCGCGGGTCGACCCCGGCGGCGGTGGCCAGGCCCGCGATGACGATGGAGAACTCCCCGCGCGGGATCAGCGCGGCCCCGGCGCGGATCCGGCCGGGGACGGCGATGCCGGCGCGCTTGGCCGCGAACCAGCCCGTGACGAGCTTCGTGACCACGCCGATGACGACCAGGACGAGGGCCGGCAGCAGCACCGGCGGCAGCGAGCTGGGGTCGGTGGACAGGCCGAACGACACGAAGAACACGGCGGCGAACAGGTCCCGCAGCGGTTCGAGGCGGTGGTGGGTCTCCTCCTCGAGGTCGTTCGACAGGCTGATGCCCAGCAGGAACGCGCCGACGGCGGCGGAGACGTGCAGCTGCTCGGCGACCCCGGCGACGAGCAGCGCCAGCCCCAGGACGCGCAGCAGCGTGACCTCGCTGGACCCGGCCGAGACGAACCGGGAGACGACCGACCCCCAGCGCAGCGCGACGACGAGGGCGACGGCCAGGCAGGCCAGCGCGATGAGCACCGAACCGGTCGCCTCCCACACCCCCGAGGCGGCCAGGACCGCGGTGAGGACGGGCAGGTAGACGGCCATCCCGAGGTCCTCCAGGACGAGGATCCCCAGGATCGAGGGCGTCTCGCGGTTGCCGAGGCGGCCGAGGTCGGCGAGCACCTTGGCGACGATCCCGGAGGAGCTGACGGCGGTGATGCCGAACATGGCCAGCGCGCCCACGGGGCCGAACCCCATGAGCAGCCCGAACGCGGCGCCCGGCAGCCCGTTGAGGAGCAGGTCCAGGACGCCGACGGGGGCCTGCCGGCGCAGGTTCCCCAGCAGGTCCCCGGCGGAGTACTCCAGCCCCAGCAGGAGCAGCAGCATGACCACGCCGATCTGGGACGCGGCCTCCAGGAACTCCTCGGGCGCGTTCAGCGGGACGACCCCGCCGGCGCCGAAGGCGAGCCCGGCCAGCAGGTACAGCGGGACCGGGGAGATCCCGAGGCGTCCGGCGAGGCGACCGACGAGACCGAGCCCGAAGATGACCGCGCCGAGCTCGATGAGCAGAGCAGCGGCGTGCACCTGTCGAGTTCCGTCCTTCCGTGTCGTGCGGGAGTCGTGCGGGAGTCGTGCCGGGGTCGTGCGGCGGGTCAGCCGTGCTTGAGCAGCTCCGCGGTGGCGCGCACGCCCGCCTCGGTGCCCACGACGACGATCTTGTCACCGGAGCGGAACCGCTGGGACGGCGCGGGCGAGGGCACGACCTCGCCGTCGCGCACCAGCGCCACGACGGAGGCGCCGGTGCGGCTGCGGATCGCGGCGTCGCCGAGGGTCCGCCCCACGAACGGTGAACCGTCCTCCAGGTAGATGCCCTCGGTGGCCAGGCCCTCGATCTGCTCGCGCAGCCGGGCGAGGCGCTCGATGACGCGGGGCTGCCCGAGCAGCTCGGCCAGCACCTCGGCCTCGTCGGCGTCGAGGTCGACGACGGCGTGGCAGGCGTCGGGGTCGTCCTGGGAGTAGACGAGCAGCTCGCGCTCGCCGCCCCGCGTGGAGACGACGCCGACGCGCCGGCCGCGCGCGGTGGTGAAGTCGTGCCGCAGCCCGACGCCGGGCAGCTTGGTCTCTTCCAGGTCCACGGGTCCAGTGTCCTCCACGGTCGAGGGAGCCGACGACGAGGGCGCCGGCTGTCCCCCGGACGCCACGTCGTCGCGACGTCCTGCCGGGTGCAACACCGCGCGGGCCCGCGGGCATCCCGGCGGGGGCCCTTGCCCCGGCGGGGTTCGTCGTGCATGATCCGAGCACCGCAGCGACGCGACGGTCTCCGGCAGCGCCGCTGAGGACAACTGGAGACACCCATTCCACGACGGATCGTCCGGCACGTACCTGCCGGTGGAAGGAACCTGACGATGGCTACGGTCACGTTCGACAAGGCGACGCGCATCTACCCCGGTGGCGACAAGCCCGCGGTGGACGCCCTGGACCTGCACGTGGAGGACGGCGAGTTCCTCGTCCTCGTCGGCCCCTCCGGCTGCGGCAAGTCCACCTCGCTGCGCATGCTCGCCGGTCTCGAGGACGTCAACGGCGGACGCATCCTCATCGGTGACCGCGACGTCACGACGGTTCCCCCGAAGGACCGCGACATCGCGATGGTGTTCCAGAACTACGCGCTGTACCCGCACATGACGGTCGCCGACAACATGGGCTTCGCGCTCAAGATCGCCGGCACCCCCAAGGACGAGATCAAGCGCCGCGTGCAGGAGGCCGCGAAGATCCTCGACCTGGAGCAGTACCTGACCCGCAAGCCCAAGGCCCTGTCCGGTGGTCAGCGCCAGCGCGTGGCCATGGGCCGCGCGATCGTCCGCCAGCCGCAGGTGTTCCTCATGGACGAGCCGCTGTCGAACCTGGACGCCAAGCTGCGCGTGCAGACCCGCACCCAGATCGCCTCCCTGCAGCGCCGCCTGGGCGTCACCACGGTCTACGTCACCCACGACCAGACCGAGGCCATGACGATGGGTGACCGCGTCGCCGTCCTCAAGGACGGGCTGCTGCAGCAGGTGGACACCCCCCGCCGCATGTACGACCACCCGAACAACGTCTTCGTCGCCGGCTTCATCGGCTCCCCGGCCATGAACCTGCTGACGCTGGACGCGACCGACGGCGGCGTGCGCTTCGGCGACACGGTGCACCCGGTGGAGCGCCAGCTGCTCACCGGCACCGGCAACCAGGTCACCCTGGGCGTGCGGCCCGAGGACCTGGAGCTGTCGACGGCCGGTCTGCCGGTGCAGGTCGAGGTCGTCGAGGAGCTCGGCGCCGACGCCTACATCTACGGTTCGCTGGCCCAGCCCGGCGGCGAGTCGCACCAGGTCATCGCGCGCGTCGACGGCCGTCGTCCCCCGGAGAAGGGTTCGACCGTCCACTTCACGCCGAAGCAGGGCCACGTGCACCTGTTCGACGTGAACAGCGGTCAGCGCCTGGGCGCCTGACGATCCCCGGCACCGGAAGGCCGCCGCTCCCCGCGGGAGCGGCGGCCTTCCGCGCGTGCGGCCCTGAGAGGATGGACCCGTGAGCACCCCGACGGCGGCGTCGCTGCAGATCACCGCCTCCCGCCCCTACCCCGAACTGCTCGACCTGCCGTGGGACGTCCCGCTGGAGGAGTGGCCCGAGAAGCACCTGGCGGCCCTGCCCCGGGGGATCTCGCGGCACATCGTGCGGTTCGTGAAGCTGGGGAGCCGCGTCCTGGCGGTCAAGGAGACGAACGCGCCCATCGCGCACCGGGAGTACCGGATGCTGCGGCTGCTGAACCGGCTCGAGGTGCCGTCGGTCGCGCCCGTGGCCGTCATCACCGGCCGCGTGGACCGCGACGGGGAGCCCTTGAACGCCGTGCTCATCACCCGGCACCTGCAGTACTCCCTGCCGTACCGGGCGCTGTACAGCCAGACGCTGCGCCCGGACACCGCCAAGCGCGCCGTCGACGCCCTCGCGGTGCTGCTGGTCAAGCTGCACCTGACGGGCTTCTACTGGGGCGACGTCTCGCTGTCCAACGCCCTCTTCCGCCGCGACGCCGGCGCCTTCGCCGCGTACCTGGTGGACGCCGAGACCGGTGAGCTGTACGACGAGCTGTCCACCGGGCAGCGCGAGTACGACGTGGACCTGGCCCGGACGAACATCGCCGGTGAGCTGATGGACGTCGTGGCCTCCGAGGCCCTGGACGCGGACATGGACGAGGTGCTGGCGATCGCCGACCGCATCGTGTCCCGGTACCACGCGCTGTGGGCCGAGCTCACCGAGCCGGAGTCGTTCGAGCGCGGCGACCGCTGGCGCGTGGAGGCCCGCATCCGCCGCCTCAACGACCTCGGGTTCGACGTCGGCGAGCTGGCCATCACGACCGACATCGACGGCACGACGGTCCGGATCGAGCCGAAGGTCGTCGACGCCGGTCACCACTCGCGCCGCCTGCTGCGGCTCACGGGGCTGGACGCCGAGGAGAACCAGGCCCGCCGGCTGCTCAACGACCTCGACTCCTACACCGCGGCGAACGGCCGGCAGGGCGAGGACGAGGAGATCGTCGCCCACGACTGGGTCGCGGACGTCTTCGAGCCCGTGCAGCGCGCGGTGCCGCGGGAGATGCGCGGCAAGGTCGAGGCGGCCGAGCTGTTCCACGAGGTGCTCGAGCACCGCTGGTACCTGTCCGAGCGGGCCATGCGCGACGTGGGCCTGGAGGAGGCGGTGAACTCCTACGTCGTGGGGGTGCTGCCGAACAAGCCCGACGAGCGGGCGGTGCTGGAGGTCGACACCCGGGCCCTGCCCGTGATCGACCCCGACCTGTACTGACGGCTCCCGCACCGACGGCTCCCTCACCGACGGCTGCCGCCGACCTGCCCCACCCGACCCCTGGAGGACGCTCGTGCCTGACGAACCCCGCGTGGTGCTGACCGGTGCGGCCGGCAAGCTGGGCCGCATCGTGCTGCGCGACCTGCTCGACCACGGCTACCGGGTGCTGGCCCTGGACCAGGTGGCCCCGCCCGGGCTGACCGAGGGCGACGCCGCGCAGTTCGTGCGGATCGACCTGACCGACCACGGCGCCGTGACCGAGGCGGTGGCCGGGCGCACCGAGGAGCGCGGCGGGCCCTTCGCCGGGGTCGTGCACCTGGGGGCGATCCCCGCTCCGGGGCTGGCGCCGAACGGCGTGACGTTCCGGAACAACGCGACGGCGACGTGGAACGTGTTCGACGCCGCCCGGGCCGCCGGGGTGCGCAACGTCGTGTGGGCCTCCAGCGAGACGGTGCTCGGCCTGCCCTTCGAGGCCGCTCCCCCGCCGTACGCGCCGCTGGACGAGGAGTACCCCGTCCGGCCGGAGTCGACGTACTCGCTGGTGAAGTCCCTCGAGGAGGAGATGGCCCGGCACTTCTGCCGGTGGGAGCCGTCGCTGACGATGACGGGCCTGCGGTTCTCGAACGTCATGCACGTCGAGGACTACGCGCGGTTCCCGTCCTTCGACCGCGACCCGGCGCTGCGGAAGTGGAACCTGTGGGGCTACGTCGACGCCCGGGACGGCGCCCAGGCGGTGCGGCTGGCGCTGCAGCGGCGGGAGCCGGGGGCCGAGGTGTGCATCGTGGCGAACGCGGACACGGTGATGTCGCGGTCCTCGGCCGAGTTGATGGCCGAGGTGTTCCCGGGGGTCGAGGTGCGCCGGGAGCTGGGCGAGCACGAGACCCTGCTGTCGATCGACAAGGCGCGGCGGTTGCTGGGGTACGAGCCGCGGCACTCCTGGCGCGACCACGTCTGAGGCGGCGCCGGCCCCGGGTCAGACCTCGCGGGCCAGGGCCGTCGCGGCGAACTTCGCGTCCGGGTCGAGCACGTCGAGCAGCTTCACCATGATGGCGTCGAGCTCGGCGAGGTCGGCCCGGGCGAGGGGGTCGAAGACGAGGGCGCGGACGCGCTCGACGTGCCCGGGGGCGCAGGCCACGACCTTGTCGTAGCCGGCGTCGGTGAGGATCGCGACCTGGCCGCGGCCGTCGCAGGGGCTCTTCTCCCGGCGGACCCAGCCGTCCTTCTCCAGCCGCGACACGACGTGGGAGATGCGGGAGGGGCTGGCGTTGGAGCGGGCGCCGAGCTCGCTCATGCGCAGGCTGCGCGTGGGTTCCTCGGACAGCATGGCGAGGGTCAGGTAGGCGGTCTTGGTGAGGTCGGCGTCCCGCTGCAGCTGCGCGTCGAGCGCGGCGGGCAGGAGTTCCATCAGGGCGCTCAGCCGCAACCAGACCCGCCGCTCGTCGGCGTCGAGCCAGCGGGGCGTCTCGTCGGTCATCGGGACAGGGTACCAGGTAGTTGTCGATTAAACGACATGACGCTGCGTGGTCACCCGGTCAGGAAGTCCGAGAACTCCTCGACGGACGCCACCACCACGCACCCCGCGCGCAGCTCCGGCGGCAGGTGCACCAGCAACCCGGCGTCGGGGACGGCCACCGGCCCGGACTCCAGGACGAGCGCGGCACCCGCGGCCCGGGCGAGGTCGAGGAGCGTCCCCCGCCACCGCTGCCCCTCGATCTCGACCAGCAGCGACTCCAGCGGGTCGTCCGACCCGTCCCAGCCGTACACGTCCAGCGCGTCGTCCTCGTCCCCCACCCGCAGGAACGAGTGCTGCCGGTCGCGCTCGGTCGCGACCGGCTCCAGGACCGCGCGGACGGCCGCGGGGTCCAGCCGGACCTCGCCCCCGTCCGCGTACCGGGTCAGGAAGACGTCGAGGCTCACCGGTGCCGCGCGACCTCGTACAGGGCGATGCCCGCCGCGACACCCGCGTTCAGCGACTCCACCGCCCCGGCCATCGGGATGCTCACGACCTGGTCGCACGTCTCGCGCACCAGCCGGGACAACCCGGCGCCCTCGGCGCCCACGACGACGACGATCGGGCCGTCGGCCAGCTGCAGGTCCGGCAGGTCCACGTCGCCCTCGGCGTCCAGGCCGACCACGAACAACCCGGCCTTCTGGTACTCCTCGATGGCGCGGGTCAGGTTCGTCGCCCGCGCGACCGGCACGCGCGCGGCCGCACCGGCCGACGTCTTCCACGCCGAGGCGGTCATCCCCGCCGCCCGCCGCTCGGGCACCACGACCCCGTGCCCGCCGAAGGCCCCCACCGAGCGCACGACCGCACCGAGGTTGCGCGGGTCGGTCACCCCGTCCAGCGCCACGACCAGCGCCGGGCGGCCGGAGTCGGCGGCCGCGTCGAGCAGGTCCATCGGGTGCTTGTAGGCGTACGGCGGCACGCTCGCCGCGACGCCCTGGTGCACCGCGTTCTCGGTGAACTTGTCGAGGTCCTGCCGGGACGCCTCCAGCAGCGGGATCCCCCGGTTGCCGGCCGCCGCCAGGATCTCCTTCACGCGCTCGTCGGCGTCGATGCGCGAGGCCACGTAGATGCCCGTGATGGGCAGCTCGGCCCGCAGCGCCTCGACGATGGAGTTCCGGCCGGCGATCCACTCCGTCTCACCGGACGCCTTGCGCCGCACCGGCGGGCGGGCGCCCGGGCGGGCGTTCGCGGTCGCCGAGCGGTGGGCGGCCTTCTTGGCCGCCTTCGCCGCCGGGTGGTAGGGGCGGTCGCTCGCCTTCGGCGTCGGCCCCTTGCCCTCCAGGCTCCGGCGGTTCTTCCCGCCGCTGCCGCCGGTCGGACCCTTCTTGCCCTTGCTGACCGCGCCGCGGCGCTGGGAGTTGCCTGCCACTACTGCTCACCTTCCAGGACCCACCGTGCGCCGGTGGGCGTGTCTTCGATCACGATGCCCGCGGACTTCAGGGAGTCGCGCACCGCGTCCGCGGTGGCGAAGTCCCTGGCGGCGCGGGCGGCCGCGCGGTCCTCCAGCCGGGCGCGCACCAGCACGTCCAGCGCGGCGCGGGAGCCGTCGGCCCCCGCCGCCTGCGACACCCAGGGGTGCGCGAACGGGTCCAGCCCCAGGACGTCGAGCCCGCCGCGGACCGCGCCCAGCGCCGTGCGCAGCGCCCCGTCGTCCCCGGAGGCGAGCGCGGAGTTGCCCGCCCGCACGGTGTCGTGCAGGACGGCCAGCGCCGCCGGCGTCGCCAGGTCGTCGTCCATCGCCTGCGCGAACCGGTCCGGGACCGCGCCGGGCTCACCCGGCCCGCCGAGGCGCTCGGCGGCCCGGCGGACGAAACCCTCCAGCCGCGAGTACGCCGCCTCGGACTCCGCCAGGGAGTTCTCGGAGAACTCCAGGTGCGTCCGGTAGTGCCCCGAGACGAGGTAGTAGCGCAGCACCACGGCCCGGTGGCTGCGCAGCAGGTGCGGGATGCCCAGGACGTTGCCGAGCGACTTGCTCATCTTCTCGCCCGACATCGTCACGAAGTAGTTGTGCAGCCAGAAGTTCGCGAAGTCCCCGCCAGCGGCGCGCGACTGCGCCTGCTCGTTCTCGTGGTGCGGGAAGCGCAGGTCCAGGCCGCCGCCGTGGACGTCGAACCGCGGCCCGAGGTAGCGGCCGGCCATCGCCGAGCACTCCAGGTGCCAGCCCGGGCGGCCCCGGCCCCACGGGGTGTCCCAGGAGGCCGTCGCCGGCTCGGCCGGCTTCGCCCCCTTCCACAGCGCGAAGTCGCGCGGGTCGCGCTTGCCGCGCGGGTCGGCGTCGGTGGCCGGTTCCATGTCGTCGAGCCGCTGGTGGGTCAGCTCGCCGTACGCCGGCCACGAGCGGACGTCGAAGTAGACGTCGCCGGAACCGTCGGCCGCGGGGTAGGCGTGGCCCCGCTCGACCAGCCGGGCGATGAGCTCGACCATCTCCGGGACGTGCCCGGTGGCGCGCGGCTCGACGGTCGCGGGCAGGACGCCGAGGGCGTCGTACGCGGCGGAGAACTCGCGCTCGAAGCGGTAGGCGTGGGCCCACCACTCCACCCCCGCCTCGGCGGCCTTGGCGAGGATCTTGTCGTCGATGTCGGTGACGTTGCGCACCATCGTCACGCGCAGCCCGGACCGCTCCAGCCAGCGGCGCAGCACGTCGAAGACGACCTGGGCGCGGACGTGGCCGAGGTGGGGCGACCCCTGCGGCGTCGCGCCGCAGACGTAGATGCCGACCTGCCCGGGGACGAGCGGCGCGAACTCGCGCACCGCGCCGGCGGCGCTGTCGTGCAGGTGGAGGGTCACGGTCTCCAGGCTACCGGGGCGCGCCCGGTGTCCGGGTCCGTCGCTAGGGTCGTCCCCATGGCCTGGACCGTTCCCGGAGTGATCTCGCGCGCCAAGGGCGCCCCCGTCGAGACCGTCGACATCGTGGTGCCCGCACCGGTCGCCGGTGAGGTCGTCGTCGACGTCGCCGCCTGCGGGGTGTGCCACACCGACCTGCACTACCGCGAGGGCGGCATCAACGACGACTACCCCTTCCTGCTCGGCCACGAGGCCGCCGGCACCGTCGCCCAGGTCGGCGAGGGCGTCACGAACGTCGCCGTCGGCGACACCGTCGTCCTGAACTGGCGCGCGGTGTGCGGGCAGTGCCGGGCCTGCAAGCGCGGCCGCCCGCAGTACTGCTTCGCCACCCACAACGCCACGCAGAAGATGACGCTGACCGACGGCACCCCCCTGTCCCCGGCCCTCGGCATCGGCGCCTTCACCCCCAAGACGCTCGTCGCCGCCGGGCAGGCCACCAGGGTCGACGCCGGGATCGACCCGGCCGTCGCGGGCCTGCTGGGCTGCGGCGTCATGGCCGGCATCGGCGCGGCGGTCAACACCGCGCCCGTGCAGCGCGGCGACACCGTCGCCGTCATCGGCTGCGGCGGCGTCGGCTGCGCGGCCGTGGCCGGAGCCGTCCTGGCCGGGGCGCGGCGGGTGATCGCCGTCGACCTCGACGACAAGAAGCTCGCCTGGGCGGAGCAGCTGGGCGCCACCCACACGGTCAACTCGCGCGGGCTGTCCGAGGACGAGGTCGTCACGGCCGTGCAGGAGCTCACCGACTCCTTCGGCGCCGACGTCGTCATCGACGCCGTCGGGCGCCCCGAGACCTGGCGGCAGGCGTTCTACGCCCGCGACCTGGCCGGCACCGTCGTCCTGGTCGGCGTCCCCACCCCGGACATGCAGCTGCAGGTCCCGCTGCTGGACGTCTTCGGCCGCGGCGGGGCGCTGAAGTCGTCCTGGTACGGCGACTGCCTGCCCGAGCGCGACTTCCCGCAGCTGCTGGAGCTGCACGCGGACGGCCGGCTGCCGCTGGACGCGTTCGTCTCCGAGCGCATCGGCCTCGGCGACGTGGAGGAGGCGTTCGCCACCATGAAGAACGGCGACGTCCTGCGCTCGGTCGTGGTCCTGTGAGCGCCCGGGTCGAGCACCTCGTCACCTCCGGCACGTTCTCCCTGGACGGGCAGACCTTCGACGTCGACAACAACGTCTGGATCGTCGGCGACGACGAGCAGGTCGTCGTGGTCGACGCCCCGCACGACGTCGACGCCATCGCCGCCGCGATCGGCGGGCGCCGGCTGCTGGCCGTGGTGTGCACCCACGCCCACGACGACCACGTCCGCCGCGCCCCCGACCTGGCCCGGCGCTTCAGCTCCCCCGGGCACGAGGTGCCGGTCCTGCTGCACCCCGCCGACCGGGAGGTGTGGGAGCTGACCCACCCGGGCGTGCCCACGACGGACCTGGCCCACGGCGAGGTCGTCACGGTGGCCGGGACCGACCTGCACGTCCTGCACACCCCCGGGCACACCCCCGGCGCGGTCTGCCTGTACGCGCCGGAGCTGGCGACGGTCTTCACCGGCGACACGCTGTTCGCGGGGGGCCCCGGCGCGACGGGGCGGTCCTTCTCCAGCTTCCCCACGATCGTCGACTCGATCCGCGACGTGCTGTTCCAGCTGCCGGCGGACACCCGCGTGCACACCGGCCACGGCCAGGACACGACGATCGGGGACGAGAGCCCGCACCTGCAGGAGTGGGTCGACCGGGGGCACTGACCGCGCCGGCGCCGCGGGGTGCCGGGTCACCCGATCGCTGAGAGCATCCTCAGCGTGAGTGATCAGCCGGACACCCCGCCCACCGCCGCGCCACGCGGCCCCCGTGAACGCCCGACCCGCGTGGTGGAGCGCGGTGTCACCGAGGCGTCCCGCTGGGCGCTGCGGCTGCTCGTGCTCGGCGCCGGCATCGCCGGGCTGCTGTGGCTGCTGGGCAAGGGGTGGTCCCTCGTCCTGCCGCTGCTGCTGGCGATCCTGCTCAGCGCCATCCTGTGGCCCCTGACGCGGGTGCTGCGCGCGGTGCTGCCCCGCTCGCTCGCGGCACTGGTCTCGATCCTGCTGCTCATCACCGTGGTGGTCGGCATCTTCGCCGCCCTCATCCCCAACGTGGCCGGTCAGGCCGGGGAGGTCGCGGACTCCGCCGTCGAGGGCCTGGACCGCGTCCAGGTCTGGATCGCCGGCCCGCCGCTGAACCTGGGCGACGACGAGATCGGCAACCTGGTCAACCAGGGCATCAGCGAGCTGCAGAACAACGCCCAGTCCATCGCGCTCAGCGTGGTGGGGGGCGTCGGGTCCGTCGGGGCGACCGTCGGCTCCGGGCTCATCACCTTCCTGCTGGTGCTCGTCCTGGCCTTCTTCTGCCTCTCCGACGGCGACCGGCTCGTGCCGTGGTCGCGGCGCTGGATGAGCGCGGAGGCGCACCGGCACACGGTCGCCCTGGGGGGGCGGATCTGGGCCGCCATCCACGGCTACATCATGTCCCAGGCCGCCGTCGCGCTGGTCGACGCCGTGTTCATCGGCGTCGGGCTGGCCATCGTGGGGGTGCCGTTCGCGCTGCCGCTGGCCGTGACGATCTTCTTCGCCGCCTTCATCCCGATCGTCGGCGCCGTGGCCACCGGGGCCCTGGCCGTCCTCGTGGCGCTCGTGACGCTGGGGTGGGTGCAGGCGCTGATCGTCCTGGGCATCGTGCTGCTCGTGCAGCAGCTGGAGGGCAACGTGCTGCAGCCGCTGCTCGTCGGGCGCTCGCTGGCCCTGCACCCGGCGGTGGTCATCGGGTCGGTGACGATCGGCGGCACCCTGTTCGGCATCACCGGCGCCCTGCTGGCCGTCCCGGTCGCGGCGATCGTGACGGTGGTCCTGCGCTACGTCCACCACGAGCTCGTCCCCGACGAGCCGGAGAACCCGCAGGTGAAGGACACCAACAAGCGCCGGCGCCGGGTCGCCACGCCGGAGCAGGCACCCGCGGCGGCGACGGCCGAGACCCGGGAGGACTGAGCGCCGCCCCCGCGGCACCGGGGGACCCGGTGCCGCGGGGGCGCGGTGTCAGCGGGCGACGACGAGGGCGGTCGCCACGGCGGCGATGCCCTCCCCGCGGCCGGTGAGGCCGAGCCCGTCCGTCGTCGTGCCGGCCACCGACACCGGCGCGCCCACGGCGGCGCTCAACGCGTCCTGCGCCTCGGCGCGCCGGCGGCCGACCTTGGGGCGGTTGCCGATGACCTGCACCGAGACGTTGCCGATCTCGAACCCGGCCGCCCGGACCAGGCGGGCCGCCTCGGTGAGCAGCCGCACCCCCGAGGCGCCGGCGAGCTCGGGCCGGGAGGTGCCGAAGTGGGCTCCGAGGTCCCCGATCCCCGCGGCGGCGAACAGCGCGTCGCAGCAGGCGTGGGCGGCGACGTCGCCGTCGGAGTGCCCCTGCGGCCCGGAGTCCTCCTCGGGCCACAGCAGGCCCGCGACCCAGCAGGGCCGCCCGGGTGCCAGGGGGTGGACGTCGACGCCGGTCCCGACGCGGGGCAGCGGGTTCACGGGGCGACCTCCCGGTCGAGCAGGGCTTCGGCCAGCAGCAGGTCCAGCGGGCGGGTGACCTTGAAGGCGCGCTCGTCGCCCGGCACGGTCACGACGGGGTGCCCGAGCGCCTCGAGCATCCCGGCGTCGTCGGTGACGGACGCGCCCGGCGGTGCGGCGGCGTGGACGGCCCGCAGCACGGGCGCGGAGAACCCCTGCGGGGTCTGCACGGCAGCGAGCTCGCTGCGGTCGACGGTCTCCACGACCCGCTCCCCCGCCACGCGCTTGACCGTGTCGGAGACCGGGACGACGGGCACGACCCCGGGCGCTCCGGCGCGCACCGCGGCCACCACGGCGGCGAAGACGGGCGCGGGGGTGAGGCAGCGGGCGGCGTCGTGCACGAGCACGACGTCCACGTCCTCGGGCAGCGCGGCCAGACCGGCCCGGACGGAGTCCTGCCGTTCGGCTCCCCCCGGGACGACCACCGCGTCGGCGACCACGGGCGCGAGCAGCTCGCGGACCTCGTCGCACGCACCTGCGGGCGCGACCACGACCACGACGTCGACGACGCCGGAGGCCGTGGCGCGCCGCAGGGCGTGCACGAGCAGCGGGACCCCCGCCAGGGGAACGAGAGCCTTGGGGCGGTCGGCCCCGAGGCGGTCGCCCCGGCCGGCGGCCGGGACGACGAGCGCGGACCTCAGGAGGCCAGGACCTCGTCCAGCAGCGACTCGGCCTTGTCCTCGTTCGTGTTCTCGGCGAGCGCGAGCTCGGAGACGAGGATCTGCCGCGCCTTGGCGAGCATGCGCTTCTCGCCGGCCGACAGCCCGCGGTCCTGGTCGCGGCGCCACAGGTCGCGCACGACCTCGGCGACCTTGACGACGTCGCCGGAGGCGAGCTTCTCGAGGTTGGCCTTGTAGCGGCGCGACCAGTTGGTCGGCTCCTCCGCGTACGGGGTGCGCAGCACCGAGAAGACGCGGTCGAGCCCCTCGCGCCCCACGACGTCGCGGACGCCGACCAGGTCCACGTTGTCCGCCGGCACCTCGATGGTGAGGTCGCCCTGGGCGACCTTCAGCACGAGGTACAGCTTGTCCTCACCCTTGATGGTGCGGGTCTTGATCTCTTCGATCAGTGCTGCCCCGTGGTGGGGGTAGACGACCGTTTCGCCGACCGTGAAAGCCATAGAAGGTGACCCCTTTCCCTGCACCCAGGTTACCACGGGAGTGACGCCCGGAACAGTCCCGCTCGGAGCGTTTGCGCAGGTCAGAGGCTCGTCGGGTCGTCCCCGGGGCTTGACAGCGGCGGATCCGCGTGCTGCGCAGCACCTCCCGGGGGTGGCGGACGGTGACCGGAGGTCCACCCACCGCGGTGGCGTGTGCTGCGTCCGGGTCGTGACGAGACCGTGATCAGCACGTGATCGGGGCGCCGGGCTCCGCTGCGAACCCGACTACGACTGCCGGTAGTCTGAACGCGTGAAGCTCCGCACCCGTTCCCTCGTCCGTGGTGGGTGGACAAGTTCTGCGCGCCGCCGGTCCGCCCTGGCGGTCGTGACCGCAGCCGCCACCCTCGGGGTCGCGGGCTGCTCGGTCTTCTCCCCGCCGACCGTCCTGAAGCCCTACGAGCCCAGCGACGGTGCCGGGGCGTCCCTCGGCGGCGTCGACATCCGCAACGTCCTGCTCGTCTCCAGCGGCGTGGACGAGCCCGGGGTGCTGTCCGCGGTCCTGGTGAACTCCTCCTTCGAGCCCGTCGACGTCTCCGTCTCGGTCGACGTGGCCGCCGGGTCGGCCTCGGCCCAGACCTTCAGCCTCCCCGAGAACTCCTCCCTGCACATCGGGGACCTCGGCGCCGCCGCCCCCGACGGGCCGGCCGTGACCGCCGACGACGCCGCGACCACCGACCAGACCGCCTGGCTGCAGGTGCCGCAGGTGCCCGTGGTCCCCGGCCAGACCGTGCCCGTGACCTTCACGGTCGGCGGGCAGGAGGCCTCGGTCGACGCGCAGGTCATGCTGCCGTGCTTCGAGTACGCCGCCATCACCCCGACCGTCCCCGCGGCCACCCCGTCCGAGGAGCCGACCGCGACGAGCACCGTCACCGCGGCCGCGGCCCCGACGCCCACCTCCACCGTCACCTGCGGTCCGCAGGGCGACGAGGAGGGCACCGAGCAGGGCGCCGAAGAGGGCGGCGAGGAGGACTGACGAGCACCCGGCTCCCCGCCGGACGACGTGAGGGGGGGGGCGCGCCGGGGGCCCCCCCCACGGGGGACACCGCGAGCCGGGCTCTCGGCGGGGACGATTG